>JBKJQC010000417.1:0-23482 GCA_046593995.1 Polyangiales bacterium | reverse complement strand
GCCAGGCGGACGAGGTGCGCCGCGACCGTGGCGCGCCCCGAGAGAGGGTCCGCGGAACCGCTCGAAAGCGCTCGAAATCCCCTTTCGAAAGGCCTTCTGGACACGCGCGATGGCGACCCGGTCCGGCCGACGTACGGAAGGCGAAGATCGCCTAGTTCTTCTGTTACACTCCGCACCGTGTCCGACCCCAATCTCGCCTTGGCGCGCGAGCGGCTCGGGCACGTCCTGAAGGACCGCTGGACCCTCGAAGGGGTCCTCGGTGTCGGCGGGATGGCGGCGGTCTACGCCGCGAGACATCGGAACGGCGCGCGTGCGGCGATCAAGCTGCTGCACGGTCCGCTGAGCGAGGACCACGTCGTCCGCGAGCGGTTCCTCCGCGAAGCGTACCTGGCGAACTCGCTCGAACACCCGGGCACGGTGCACGTCCTCGACGATGACGCGGATCCGAAGCTCGGGCCGTTCCTCGTGATGGAGCTCCTCGAGGGAGCCTCGCTCCTCGAGATGCTCGACGAGGGGCGCAAGTTCAGGGTCGAGGAGATCCTGCGCATCGCCGATCGGACCCTCGACGTGCTCGGGGCCGCGCACGAGCGCAACATCGTGCACCGGGATCTCAAGCCCGCGAACCTCTTCCTCTGCAACAACGGCGCGCTCAAGGTCCTCGACTTCGGCATCGCGCGCGTCCTCGATGCGAGCCAGTCGCGGCTCACGCGCACCGGGGTCCCGCTCGGCACGCCCGCCTACATGGCGCCCGAGCAGGCTCGCGGCATGGGCCGTGACGCCGACGGACGCGCCGATCTCTACGCCCTCGGGGCCACGCTCTTCCGGCTCCTCGCGGGGCGTCACGTGCACGTCGGCAAGGGGGCGGAGCAGATCGCGAAGGTCGCGACGATGCGCGCACCGAAGCTGAAGGACGTCGCGCCGGACGTCCCGGTGAACCTCGCGCTCGTCATCGATCGCTCGCTCGAGTTCGAGCCGGAGCGACGCTACGACGACGCGCGCGCGATGCAGTCCGACGTGCGCGCCGTGATGAACGGAAAGCCTCCGACGATCGCGCTGCGCCGGCTCCCGGACGCGGGCCCCGTCCCCGCGCTCCCGCCGCTCGCACCGAAGAAGCGCGGCGCACCTTCGCCGACCGATGGTCCGGAGTCGAAGCGCGACGCGGTGACCGAGCTCGCCGAATCGCTGCGTCAGCGTCAGCGCGAGGTCGCGCGCAAGCCCGACGCCTTCAAGCTCACGGTGCAGTCCGGTCCTCCCCAGATGGACGAGGACGAAGAGGACATGCCGACGCTCGTCGGATCGCCGCGCGACATGATCGTCGGGCACCTCCCCGCCGCGCTCGAAGCGGCACGGCGCGAGGCGCGCGTGGGTCCGGGCGTTCCGCAGCCGCGGAGGAGCCCGAGCCCGGAGCGCGCGCCGCCTCCGCCGCCGTCCGAGCCGCCGCGCGCACCAGAGGCGCAGCGCAATCCGACGGCCGCGCAGACGTTCGCGAAATTCCCCAACGTTCCCGTGCCTTCGCGTCCTGCGACCACGAGCCCGGTCCCGAGCTCACGGCCGATGCGGCAGGGCAATCAGCACGATGCATCCGACGACGATCTCGACGCGCCGACGCTCGCGCGGAACGACGGCGTACCGGCGAGCGCGCGCGGTTTCGCGCAAGGTGGGAGGCCGATCCCGCCCTCGCGACCGATCCCGATGACGCAGGTCGCGTATGCGTCGCCGCAGATCGGCGCGTCGCGCCAACAAGGCCCGATGATCTCGGAGCCGGCGCCGCCGTCGATCCCGCCGGCGCCGCCGAGCATGCCTCACGCGCCGATCGATCTCCCTCCGGCGGACGTGCCTGCTTTCGACGACGATCGCCGTGGTCGCATGACGCTCTTGATGACGCTCGCCTCCATCGTGATCCTCGCGATCCTCGCGGGGTTGATCATCGCGAAGCTCGCGACCTGAGGCGGTCCGCCGAACGACGCCGCGCGATCGTGATCGAGACGCCGAGGAGCGCACCTGCGAGCTCGACCCCGGTGCGCGCGGGCCCGGGCGTAGAGCACGCGCATCCCGAGTCCTCGACGACCGGCGGCACCTTCACGCAGCTCTTCGCGGGGACGTCGCAGACGAAGCCGTTCGCGCAGTCGGCAGATCCGGCGCAGGTCGCGCGACACGCGCCGAACGCGGGCTCGCAGGTGTAGGGCGAGCACTCGAACGCCACGGCCTCGTTCGTGGTGCAGGCAGCGCCGGGTGCCGCGCAGTACGCCGGACCGAGGCCGGTGCTCGCGCCGGTGCAGCGGTTCCGCGCGCACATCGTGCCGGCCCCGCTGCCGATGCACTGTCCGTTGCCGCCGCAGGTCCCGAGGCACTGGTTCGCCGGCCCACAGTCCTGCCGGAGATCCACGCCGATCGGCTCGAGGGTGCAGCGTCCGGGCGTGTCGAGGAGCGCGCAGGAGTGACATTTGTCCTGGCAGGCGCTGTCGCAGCAGACGCCGTCGACGCAGAACCCGCTCGCGCAATCGGAGGGCTTGTTGCACCGCTGATAATCGCCGGCGACGGAGGGGACGGCGGGGAGCGTCGGCGCGGGCGTCTCGGCCACGCCGAGTCCGGCATCGGTGCTCGACGTCCCCGTGTCGCTGACAGTGATGGCAGTATCGCCCGCCGAGGCGTCCGGAGGACCCGCGTCGGTCGTACAGCCGCTGATCACGGTGCACACGCCTTGCGATCCGGTCTCGTTGCAGGAGTTGCAGCTCCCGGTGCAGGTCGAGGCGCAACAGACGCCACTCTCGCAGAAGCCGGAGAGGCACTGGGTCGCGCCGCCGCAGGTCGTCCCTTGCGCCTTCTTCACGACGCACACGCTGGTCGCGGTGTCACAGTACGCGGTCGAGACGCAGTCCGCGTCCACGTTGCAGCTCGTCTTGCAGCCGAGCGCGCCGCACGAATACGGCGCGCACGCGGTCGTCGCTGGCGTCGGAGCGCCGCACTGCCCCGCGCCGTCGCAGTGCGCGGGCCCGGTGGCGATCCCGCCGCTGCACGTCGCCGCCTGACAGAGCGTCGTCGTCGGCGGCATCGTGCACGAGACCACGAGCCCGTCGCATGCCCCGGCGCAGGCGCCCGTTCCGGCGCACGCGCCCCTCGACCCGCGCGGTGCTCCGGTGACGAGCTTGCACGTACCGGCGCTCGCGGGCTCGTTGCAAGACTCGCACTGCCCGCCGCACCTCGTGCTGCAGCAGACGCCGTCGACGCAGAAGCCGCTCGCACACGCGCCCGTCGCGAAGCACGGCGAGCCCTGCGCGGTGGCGTCGCCCCAGATCTCCGCGGTCGTCGCGAGGACGCTGGTGGTGCCGTTCAGGCGTCGGCCACCCGCGATCAGCGCGCGCCCACCCGGCAGCGCGGCGACCCCGGCGCCGTCGCGTCCGTACGAGAGGTTGCCCGCGTTGGTGATGGTGTCGGTCGTGGGGTCGTAGAGGAGCGTCTCGGCGATCGGTTGATACGTCGGCGTCGTCGACTCCGCCGTGTTGCCCGAGGCGATCAGGACCTTGCCGGTCGTGAGCAGCGCGAGCCCCGGATTGTCGCGCTTGGCAGGGAGCGACGCGCGCGGTACCCAGGCGTTGCTCGGGTCGAACGCCTCCGTCGTCGAGAGAGGCTGCCAAGAGCCAACTTGCTCGCGACCGCCGACGAACCACACGCGACCTCCAGGCAGCGCGATGGCACCCGGCGTCTCTCGCGCGAGGCTCATGTCGGGGCCGGCCGCGAGGGTGTTCGTCGTCGGATCGTACACGTCGAGCTTGGAGCTCGCGTCGAGGCCAGGGAAGCCCCCGGCGATCACCGCGCGGCCGTCGCCGAGGCGGCCGTACCCGGGGCGCGCGTGCGCAGTGATCGTCCCGAGCGACGCCGTCCACGTGTTCGCGACGGGGTCGTAGACGGTGCCCGAGGCCACCGAGCCGCTCGCGCAGTTCAAGCCGACCGCGACGAGCACCTTGCCGCTCGTGAGGAGGATCTGCGCGTGCGCCATGCGGGCGTTCGGCATCGGCGCGACGGTGGTCCACACGTCGGTCGCGGGGTCGTAGATCTCCGCGGACGCGCGACAGCTCGAGCCGACGCCGTTGAAACCGCCCCCCGTCACGAGGACCTTGCCGTTCTGCAGGAGCGTCGCGCGGTGCTCGCCGCGCGGGACGCTCATCGGCGCGCCGAGGGTGAAGGTGTTCGTCGTCGGATCGAAGACCGCGACCGTCGCCATCATCGACGTCGCGCTGTCGGTGACGGCGCTGTATCCGCCCACGAACAGCACCTTGCCGCTCGGGAGCGCGATCGTCTGCGGGCGATTCTGCGGGATCGGCAGCGTGGTCGCCGGGCCCCAACCGGGATCGACCACGACGGGGAACGCGAGCCCGCGCGTGTCGAGCTTCGCCTCGAGCCGCCCTCCGTCGCGCGTGACGTCGAGCGTGACGTCGAGCGCGCGATGTGTGCCGCGAGCGTCGATCGCCGCGATCGGATCCATGCGCAGTCGCGCGCGCCCCTCTTCGTCGAGCGCCTCCACGAACCCGTCGCGCAGGCGTAGTCGCGCGACCGTCGCGGTCGCTCTCACCGTCCAGGCGAACGTGGTGCGCGCCCGGTCCGACCGGAGCACGCGCAGCTCTTCGATGCGTTCGCCTTGATCGACGTAGACGAGGTCTTCGTCACGGGCGACGTCGCGATAGATGGTCGCGTCGCCGTCGACCTCCGGCGCGGCGTCGCGCTCGAGATCGGGTGCGACCGAGACGCCGTGATCGCTCGAGGTCGAGACGCGCAGCGCCCCGCGTGCGCGCGGAGGCACCTCGAAGCGCAATCGAGGGCCGAGCACCCGGACGTCGTTCGAGCCGACGCGCGGTGGAGGGAGCGCGATCCGCGCGATCGGCACGGCGTGCCGCACGATCGACAGCGTCGTCGCACTGGCGGCGACCTGGGCGCGGCTCGCGTCGTCGCGACTCGCACAACCGAGAACGAGAGAGAGAAGAAAGCAGGCGGGGACGGCTCGCATCGGCTCGACCTCCAGCGCGCAGCATACGTGCGCGGGAGGAATCGGCGAATGCGGAGGATCACTTCGCGGGCGTTGTCGGCTTCGCGGGCGTCGGCTCGATCCCGAGCTCCTTCTGACGCTTGAGGATCAGCTCCTTCACCTTCGCGTAGTCGACGACCATCTTGGAGTACGTCTCGAGCTTCGTCTGGCGCTCGGCGGCGCTCCCCGCGAAGACCTTCACGGCCATCGGCGGCGCGTTGCCCGAGCCCTCGGGGTAATTCGCGTCGGGGTTCTCCTTCGCGAAGTCCTCGTAGGCCTTCCACGCGGTCTTCGCTTCCTCGGTCTTCGCCTGCGCCTCCTTCACGGTGGCCGTGAGGAACAGCGCCTTTCCGAGGAAATTCGTATAGGACTTGTCGGCCTTTGCACGGTTCGCCGCGTTCGTCAGCGCTTCTTCGGCGCCGCCCCAATCGGCCTTCTGATAGAGCGCGCCGCCCAGGTAGAGGTGACCTTCCGGGCGGTTCGGGTCGATCGCGATCGCCTTGCGGTAGCCGGTGATCGCCTCGTCGATCGCGTTGCCTGCGAGCCCGGCCTGGAACGCCTTGTGCGCGTCCACGATGGCCTGGTCGTAGTCCGAGATCGCCTTTGGCCCTGCGGTCTTCTTCTCGGCTTTGTCGTCCTTGGCGAGGGCGGCGCTCGAGACGGTGAGAAGCGCGAGCAAGGGGAGGGCGCGGCGGAGGGTGCGCATGGAGACCGACAGGATACGGCTCGGGCCGGCGACGGTCTATAGGAGCGGAACGATGCTCCCGCGCGTGCTCGAGCCCGAGGTGATGGACACCGCCGAGGAGGCGGAGGAGTACGACGCGATGGACCACGCGGAGGTGAACCGCCGGTTCTGCGTGGAGCTGTTGGCGTACGCTCCCGAGCCGCACCGCGTGCTCGACGTCGGCACCGGCACCGCGCGGATCCCGATCGTGCTCTGTGGGCTCGCGCGCGGCTGCTCCGTGGTCGCGACCGACCTCGCCGACCACATGCTCGCCGTCGCTCGGAGGAACGTCATCGCGGCAGGTCTCGAGACACGCATCGAGCTCGTGCGCGCCGACGCCAAGGCGAGCGCGCTTCCCGAGTGTCACTTCGACGTCGTGATGTCGAACTCGATCGTGCACCACGTCCCCGAGCCCGCGCGGATGTTCGAGGACGCGCTCCGTCGGCTCGCGCCGGGTGGGGTGCTGTTCGTGCGCGACCTCGAGCGACCGCGCGACCGTGCGACCCTCGAACGGCTCGTCGCGAACTACGCAGCGAACGACACGCCGAAGCAGCGCGGGCTGTTCGCCGACTCGCTCCACGCGGCGCTCACCGTGGACGAGGTCCTCGAGATCGTGCGTCCGCTCGGCATCGCGGCCTCGGCGGTCACGCGCACGAGCGACCGCCACTGGACGCTCGTGCATCGCAGTTGAAGATCCAGTACCGACCCCGTCGTGGCGGCGATCCTTCCCTCCCTGTTGCTGTCGCAGGTGCAGAGCACCGCGGCGTGGGCGCTCACCGACGAGAGGGCAGGGAGCCATCGCGCGATCCTCGAGAACGCGCCTGCGCTCGACGCGACGTACCTGAAGGACCCGAACGCGTACCTCCGCGTGCTCCTCGCGGCGCACTTCACGACCGTCGCGACCTTCGTGCCGACCGACGTCGACTCGCGCATCCGGCACCACTGCTGGTGGGAGCTCGAGACGGAGGACGCGCTGCTCGAGGCGCTCGCCATCGTCGACGAGGCCGCGGCGTGGGATCCGTCTTTGGTCTCGGCGCGAGTCGTCCAGAACGGCGCGGGCGCAGTCGCCGGTCACCAGGGCGAGTGGCTCAGCGTGTGGGCCGGCGCGCTCGGACGCGCGCTCTCGCTCTCGGCCACGCGTGCGCGCGACCACGTCGTCGAGCGCATCGACACCGAGCTCGCGCGCGAGGAGCGCGTCTTCGAAGCGGCGCGGAAGGCGCGCGATCCGAAGCAGATCCTCTGCGCGTCGACGGTCCTCGCGCACAACCTCGGCGACCTCTCGCGCGTCGTCGAGGCGTGGCCGAAGACCATCGACGACCAAGGCCTGAAGGCGCGCTACATGCGGCTCGGCCACGCGGGGCAGGGGACCTTCGGTCTCGCGGGAGAGATCAACAAGCCGGTGATGGCGCCGGAGAACGACCGCTTCCTCCAGCTCCGCCCCGCGCGCCCGCTGCGCAAGAGCCGCGACCTCCTCCTGCCGATCGGTCCGTTCTTCGACGCCTGGGGAGAGCTGATCGGCAAGACCCCGCTCCTCGACGAAGCCGAGCGCGCCGAAGTGGTGGCCGCGCTCGTCGAGACGCACCTCCAGCGCCCGACGCAGCTCGGCTGCCTCCGCGCGCTCGCCGGCATCGAGCGCACCGTCCGCGGCGGCCTGGCTGCCCTCGAGCACGAAGTCCCCGCCCGCCTCCGCAAGCTGCTGCGCGGCGGTGCGATCCGGGAGCAGATCGGGGTCGACAGGCAGCGCTTCGAGCAACGAATGGCGAAGCGCCTGGAGCCCTTCGGCATCCGCTGAGTCGGGGGGTGTAGGGTCTCTAGAGTAGGGTTGGGCTCCGCGTCGCTCGTCGGCGGATCACACGAAGATCGCCGGGTCGCGCGTCAACGCGATGCTTGCCTTCACCAACAACCGGCCCGTGTGCGATCCGAGCCTCGCAGCGACCGCGAATTGCCACTCCGCAGGGACGGCGGCGTCTCCATGAGTTGTGATCCAGGGATACTCCACGTTGTCGGGACGCCGTCCGTCGTCGTCGACTTGCGGGTGCAGAAGATCGATCTCGCGACAGAGCGCTCGAATCGCCGCGATGTTCGGACGCTGTGCGAATCCGATCCTCCGCCAATGCTCGGAGATCATCCTCGGCAGCACCTTCTCGACGACGTTGTGCCGCATCCGCAGATCTTCCGCGGCACCGTGGGGCAGCCAGAGGTAGGCTTTGCACAGCTTCTCGAGCCACATCTGCAGGTAGTGCAGGCGATGGCAGGTCGGGAGCGTGGTAGAAGAGAGCGACCCGTAGGTCTCGAGGTCGGATGCGGCTTGCTTCACGAATGCGTGCGCGCGCGTCGTCATCAGGCCGCTTCGTAGATCGTGTCGCCGAGCTGCCAGTCGTTCGGGAGCGGAATCTGGCCGGCCTCGATCTTCGCAAACTCGTCCGGCGTGACCTCGACAACGACGGAGGCGAACGGAACGCTCGGCAGATCGGGCGCGAACGCGATCGGCAACACGCCGGAGGGTGACGTGCTCGGATTCACTTCGAGCAGCTTGACCGGCTCGCGCACGTCGGCCTCCTGCGGTCCGACGATCCGAACGATCCGCGAGATCGACGGCTCCGCCTCGCGGTGCGCGTCGGCGAGCAGTCGCGCGATTTCGTCCTTGTCCGGCATGCGCGAATGCTAGCACGCGCGACGCGCCCGGCTCCTTCGCGAGTCCGTTGCCCCTCCGCTCAGAACTCGCGCGGATCGTTCTCGTCGATCTTCGCGAGCTCGAAGGTCGCGAGGACATCGAAGCCCTCGCGGCCGATCACGCGGCCGCCGCGGACGGCGAGGCGGAAGCAGCCGCAGGGGTGGCGGTAGCGGATCGAGCCACGCGCCTCGAGGAGCCAATGGCGAAGCGCCTGGAGCCCTTCGGCATTCGTTGACCGCGCGAAAAGCTGACGTGGCTCAGGCGAGCGCGGTTGATTATGATCGCCGCATGGGCATGCCCGCATTCCTCAGCCTTTCGGCCGGAGCGGCGTCGACCTCGTCCGGCGCGGTCCCGTCGTTGTCGCCCGAGGTCGCCGAGGTGTGCTCGACCCTGTGGGAGCGAGCGCGGTTCGCATGGGCTACGCACCCGCCGGAGGGGACGCCCGTCGAGGAAGAAGCGCTCGGTGCCACGTTCGCACTCTTTCTCGAGGTGTCCCGCGACCTCGCGGGGCATCCGCAGGCAGCGCTGAGGTCATACGTCAACGAAGGGCTCCGGCGGGTGATGCGCGAGCAGCGAGCGACCGCTGAGGACGATCGATCGTTCGCGCTGCGTCAGCTCGAGCAAGCTCTCGAGCACTACGGGGTCGCCATCGAGGCGCTCGCCGTCGGCGCCGGTCTCGACGACGTCTTCGCCCAGGCGGCCGACGCTGCAGATGAGCTCCGCGACGTAATGCCCGCCGAGCTGCGCCCGCTCTACCGTGCTCAGGGCGCCTTGCTGATGGCCTTCGAGGCGATGAGCGGCGGGCCGTCGGAGGATCTCCGATGCTGGGCGCGCGAGGCGGTCGAGCGATGGCGCGGCGTCGTCGCGGATCTTCCTGCTCTCACCGCGCTGGTGCGCGGGGCGCGGGCGCACATCCGGGCTAGGCACGCCTGGGACTCGTGGGCGGACGATGATCGCGCCGTCGAGAGGAACGCGTGGAAAGCGCTCCGATAGCGGTCTCCGACACCGGCCCTCTCATCGCGCTTCATGTCGTCGGCCTGCTCGGTGTGTTGTGTGCTCGCTTTCGAGAGGTGCTCCTACCGTTGGCCGTCTGGTCCGAGTTGACGGCGTTGCCTGGCGCAGCCGAGCCGAGGGCGGTATCGGCGCTCCGATGTGTTCGACTCGTGCCCGACGCCGAGCGCATTCCTTCGTCGCTGGGCCGGCTCGATCCGGGAGAGCAGCAGGCGCTGACCATCGCGCTCGGGTCACCGGAAGCATTTGTTCTCATCGACGATGGTGCCGCACGGCGTGCGGCGCGCGCGGAAGGGTTGCGACACATCGGGACCATCGGGCTCATTGCCGCCGCCAAAGAGGCGGGGCTATGCAGTAGTGCTCGCGAGCGCTACGAGCTGCTGCTCACCACGCGCTTCCGGATTGACCTGCGCGTCGTGAACGAAGTACTCCGCGACCTCGGCGAAGCCGAGCTGCCGGCATGAGCGTGCAAGCATCCCTTCGCTCCATCGCTTCGCTTTCGCGCCGCGGGCTGAGCAGCCTATGGGCTGTGCTCATCGCCGCTTGTAGTACAGATGAGAGGGAGTGCCCGCCCGTGACGTGCTATGACAGCGTCACGGTCACCGTCGGTCGCGCGGACAATCTCGATCTCGAGGACGCAGAGATCGAGGTGAAGATCATCGGTGTGGTCGGTGATCCATCAGCGAAATGCCGACTCAAGCCGGCGCTTCAGTGCACTTACATGGCGACGGTGCCAGTAAGCTGGTACGTGCGCAGTTCTCTGGCGTTTCCCAATGCTCGGTTTGACATTCACTGGGACGTCGGCAACGCTCCTGGGGTTGTTCGCTTCCAGGTCTTCGCCGTCGGCGGTGGGATCCTCGGGGAGGTTGCCGTCAATCCTCCGAAGAGTGGCAGGGATCCCTGCGGCGCTGGTTGCATTGCCACGAAGCTCGATCTTCGTATCGTGCAGTAGTCGTCGCGTCGTCGCTCAGAATTCCCGCGGATCGTTCTCGTCGATCCTCGCGAGCTCGAAGGTGGCGAGGACATCGAAGCCCTCGCGTCCGATCACGCGGCCGCCGCGGACGGCGAGACGGAAGCAGCCGCAGGGGTGGCGGTAGCGGATCGAGCCACGAGCCTCGAGGAGGCGCGCGTCGCGCTCGAAGAGACCGCGTGGCGTGTTCCCGAACGCGGCGACGTCTCCGCCGAGGCGGATGCCGAGACCGACCGGGAACGCGGTGCCCAGACCGAGGGTCGCGCCGGGGGCCGAGAGTCCGGTCGCCGTGGTCAGTCGCGGCGCGAGATCCGCGCCGAGGAGCGCCCAGCCGGCGAGCACCGGCACGTCACCGCGTACTGCGCCGCGCAGCTCGACGCCGAAGCCGTTGCGGGACGACTCCCAGCGCGTGCGTCCGACGCCGAGCCATCCCCACGAGGTCTGCGAGACGACCGAGCGCATGCCCGCACCCTGCAAGAGCACCGAGGTCGCGCCGCCATCGGCGCGACGCGCGACCCACGAGAGCTCGGAGGCGAGTGCCAGCTCGCGGCGGTCGCCGAACGCGATCCCTCCGACGAACACCTCTCCCCCGAGCTTGCCGAGGAACGGATCACGCCCCGGCGCGATCCCTGCCGATCCGAGCGCGGTGCGGAGCGCGGTGCCGAACAGCACCGCGCCACGCGAGTCGGTCCCGTCGAGCGCAGGCGCGCCGACGAAGCCCGCGAGGGCGGGCCGAGCGCCCGATGCGCGCGCTCCGACCGCGCCGACGCGCAAGAGCGGTTCGACCACGTGGACCACCGGCGGACCACCGGCCGCACGCGCGACCGCGAACGAGCGCGCGAACGGGAGCGAGAGCTCCGCGCGCCCTTCGCCGACGACGGCCATGAGCCGCTCTCCACCGGCAGGAATGGCAGGATCGCCGCTACCGCTGCGCGCGAGCCGACCGTCGCCGCGCGCGGACACCGCCCAGGAGGCGATCCCCATGGGGCCCGCGAGCTCGAAGGAGAGCGCCGCGTCGGAGAGCGTGTCCGCGCCGCGCCCGCGCACCCACCGCGGACCGAAGCTGATGCTGCCATTGCTGCCACCTAGCTCGCCCAGCGGGAGAGCGCCGGCGATGCCCACCCACGGCCGAGCGATGGACACCTGATCGAGCGAGGCGTGTCGCGCGTCGTAGATCTCGGTCCCGATCGCCACGGGACCCACGCGAGCGACGGTCGCCGCGTGATCGAAGGGGCGCGCGATGGGCTCGAGATCGAGCGTCGTGCGTATGCCGCGCGGACCACGGATGGCGTCGACGTCCCAGGCGATCGAGCGGAACCGGTCTCCCACGTCGCCGCGCGCATCGATCAAGAGGCCGGTGCCGCTCGGGACCGCGCGCTCGCCGACATCGCGGGAGCGGCGCCAGTCGAAGCGCACGAGCGTCGTCGTCGTATCGGTCGCGAGATCGGCGGCGGCGGCGAACCCACCCGCGGTGTACCCGCCCGCCGAGAGCTCGAGCCCGCGCCCGACGGGGAAGTGGACGCCCTGGCCGAGGAACAACCCGTCGGCGCCGCGGAACGAGACGTCGGGGGTGGTGAGCCCGATCTTGCGCGGGCTCCGGAGCCACAGGTACGGGAGCCAGAAGACCGGCACCCCGAAGATGCGCAGCGTCGGATCCTCGACGATCAGCTCGTCCGGCGGACCGGCCCAACCGCCGGAGAAACCGATGGAGACCGGCGGCGAGTCGCACGGGCAGAACGTGAGGACGCCGTCCCCCTTCACGCGGACGCCCCACTTGCCGAGCGACAGATGGATCTGGTCTGCGCGGAGGAAGTAGGGGAGCAAGGCGACGCGCACGCCGTCGCGAAGATCGAGCTCGCGGAGCTTCAAGTCGGCTTCGAGCGTCCCGGCTTCGACGTGGAGCTCCTGCAGCCAACGACGCCGGTCCTCGTCGTCAGCGCCGTTCGCGGAAGCCTGTCCGCGCGCGAGCGTGGGCATTCCGAGCGAGAGCGCCAGCACCGAGAGCGCTCCGACCGTGCGTGCGGGCGCCCGGAATGGCACTCGTGTCCGATTCCCGTCACGGGCCATCACGCGAATCATGACGCACCGAGGCAGTGCGTCGGCTGCGATCTCGGCTTCGGGTCGGCGAACGCGTCGAGCACGGGTTTCACGGACACGCTACCCTGCTCGCGTCCTCGCTTCTGCAACGCAATCGGGGCCCTCTCGGAGGTTCTTGCCATGCTTCGGCGCCTTACGTTCGCGAGCCGCTTCTTCCCTGCGCGTCTCGCGCTCGCTTCGCTCGCGATCCTCCCGACCCTCGCCTTGTCCGGGGTGTTCGTCTCCGCGTGCTCTTCGGAGGACGACACGGTCCCACGCGAGAATCCGCCGGTCGACGCCGGACCGACCGACCTGTGTCAGACGCCGGAGGACGCCGTCAAGAAGGTTCGAATCGCGCCGCGCGAGATCGTCGTCGCGCCCGGTGAGACGCGCCGGGTGCACGTCTTCATCGAGCCGGACGTCTGCGTACCGACGCCGGTTCCGCTGACCGTCGCGAACGCCGCGACCGCCAAGATCGAAGGGACGTTCGACGCCGGTCTGCAGTCCGCAGAGGCGTGGGTGAACATCGTCGGCGTCGCTGCCGGCAAGACCACGGTGACCGCGACCTTCGGTCCCTCGACCGCGACGCTCGACGTCGACGTGCGCGCGAAGACCGAGGTCGGGTGCAGCGGTGACGCCACGATGGCGAACCTCGCCCCCGGCGGCAAGCTCGCGGCGCCGTTCAACGCGGCGCTCTCGCTCGCAGCGGGCGCGGTGCTCGACCCCGAGAGCATCGATCCGCTCGAGAAGGCCTCGGTCGTCGAGCCGTTCGACGCGACGATCTCCTGCGCGACGGGCGTCACCGTCCCGAGCGATCACCTCGCGCTCGGACCGGCCGTCACCTTCGGCCCGGTCGAGAAGCACTTCCTCCGCGAGCTCCAGTTCGAGATCCCGGTAAACCCGGCGCTCCTGCCGCCGACCGCGAACCTCCGCCACGTGCGGATGCTCTTCAAGAGCAACTCGCTCTCCGAGCGCCTCGTGCCGGTGACGAACCCGCGCATGGAGGTCCGCGGCAGCGGGTGGGTGCTGCGCTTCGATGCGCCGCGCCTCGGCACCTATCAGGCGGTCGTCGCGAAGAACGCCGGCACCGTCACGAAGAAGCGCAAGCTCACGCACCGCGCGATCTTCGGGTTCAGCATGGGTGGCATGGGCTCGAGCATGTTCGGGATGAACCACCACGATCTGTTCGACCTCGTGGTGCCGCTCGGCGGCCCGATGGACTCGGGGCACTTCCTCACCTACGCGCTCAAGTACCACTTCGGTGGGTTCTGCGAGCGCAAGGCGAACGATCCGATCCCGACCACGCCGTGCATCGCCGACGTCGGCAAGCCCACGGAGCTCTATCAACACGTCCAGAGCTACGAGAACTGGTGGCACCAGTCCGGCGTCGACGGCACCGGTGGCACGTTCGGTCGCGACTCGATGGTGAACATCTTCCGCGACGTCGCGGCCGGCTGGGGCAACCCTGCGTTCGCGAACCCGGAGCACCCGCACGTCGCGATGGGGATCGACAACCCGCTCCCCGTCCAGGAGAACGTCGACGCCGACTACTGCAAGGACATCACGCCGGAGAAGACGACGATCGCCGCGACCGGCTTCTACGACCGCCGCTTCAACCCCGACGGCAAGCTCCCGGTGATCAAGGTGTGCGACGGCCGCTCGCAGCCGGGGTTCCCGGGCAAGTGGGCCCCGGACGGCAAGCGGCCGCTCGAGATGGTGGTCGCGGTCGACCTGAACAAGAACGGCGTCCGTGACGAGGGCGAGCCGATCGTCGTCCAGCCGTGGGAGCCGTACCAGGACGTCGGCAAGGACGGAAAAGCGTCGAAAGACGAAGACGGCTACGACGCCGTGGACAACCCGGACCCCGCCGGCGACGACTACGATCCGCAGTACAACCCGCTCGGGACGGAGGCGAACGGCCTCTACGAACAGGGCGAGCCCTACGAGGACGTCGGCCTCGACGGCGTGAAGTGCCCGACCGGCGAGACGTGCAAGTACGACGTCGGCGAAGGGAACGGCAAGTTCGACATCGCCATCGGTCTGAAGACCTTCTACGAGCGCGACGCGCGCCTGCAGCTGACGAAGTACGCGGCCTCGAAGGATCCGGCCGGCGGGCCGTGGACCGAGGACGCGCTGTGGAACCTCGACTACTTCAGCGACGGGGGCATCCGCGACATCTTCAACTGGGGGACCGTCGGCCACCACTTCATGGGCGGCTTCATCGCCCGCGGTCGCGCCGCAGCCTACTACAACGACTGGTCGCACCTGCCGAACGTGAAGCTGGTGAACAACAACAGCGACCTCTTCGATCCCAAGGAGGTCGATTGGACGGCGCTGCCGAAGTCGGTCTACCTCCGCTACGGCAACATCGACGCGAGTCGACGCCAGATCGAGAAGGGCGACGGCCAGCACGTCGGCTACGCCGATCAGGTCTTCCGCCGCATCCAGACCGGCATGTACTACATCGGCTCGCGCTGGCCGGACGCCGACAAGAAGTACGTGGAGGATCCGCCGGAGGACGACTCGCAGGGACCCTGCGTCGCGAACCTCTCGTGCACCTACGCGTACAAGTCGCCGAACACCGGCCGCGAAGGGCCGATGACCGTGATCCTGCCCCCGGGCTACCACGCTCCGGAGAACAAGGACACGAAGTACCCGGTCGTGTACTTCCTCCACGGGTACGGGCAGACGCCGGAGGATCTCCAGGCGCTCGTCATCCTCGTGAAGCCCTTCATGGGGAGCGGTCTCTCGTCGCGGTCCACCCGGCTGGCCAAGATGATCATGGTGATCGTCGACGGGCGCTGTCGTGGCCAGGGGCCGACCTCCGAGTGCGCGCGCGGCACGTTCTACGTGGACGCCGTCCGGAAGGGCGGTCCGCAGATGGACAAGTACTTCGTCGACCTCATGCAGGACGTCGACAAGAAGTACCGGACCCAGGGGCCGAGCGAGATCGACGTCACCGAGTAGGTACGCAAAGGTTTCGGACCGGCCGCACCGTGCGGTCGGCTCGAAACGAAACGGCCGCCCGGCCCGACGACCAGAGCGCAGACCTCCGTTCCTCCCCCGGCCCGATGCCGGACGGAGAGAGCGGTGAGGACGGCGTGATCTCGCGTCGACACTCGGTCAAAGCCTGGTAGGACTATCCGTCGTCCTTAGAGGGAGAGTTAGGCCTGATGCGTCCCAAGTTCTTTTCTTCGCGGTCTTCCGCGCTCTGGCTGTTGTCTGCAGTGTCGTCGGCTGCGATCGGCCTCGGCGCCTGCAACAACGACTCGCAACCCGTCGAGACGGGCAGCGACGCGGGCGCCGCGGACGCGTCGACGGAGACCGCGCCGACCGACGGGAGCAACGTCGACGTCGCGACGGACACCGAGCAGAAGGACACCGCGCCCCCGACGTTCGCAGGTGTGAAGACGGCGACGGCGCTGGCCGACGACGCGATCGTCGTCTCGTGGGACGCAGCGACGGACAACGTGTCCCCCGCCGCGAAGATCGTCTACCGCGTGTATCTCGCGACGGCGACCGGCGCGCAGGTCTTCACCACGCCGACCGCGGTGACGCCCGCCGGTGCGACCTCGGCGACCCTCATGGGGCTCGACCCCGTGCGTGAGTACTTCGTCGTGGTCCGCGCGGTCGACGAGGCCGGCAACGAGGACGCGAACACGATCCAGGCATCGATCGCGACCGCCGACCACATCGGGCCGTACTTCGCGGGCGTGAAGACGGTCACCGCCGCCGGCAAGGGCGAGGTCGCCATCACCTGGGACTCGGCGAACGACAAGGCGACCCCGAAGAGCGAAATCGTCTATCGCATCTACACGTCGAAGGTCTCCGGCGGCCAGGACTTCACGACCCCGACCGTCACGACCGCGGCCGGCGCGCTCTCGCACAAGCTCACGAACCTCGACGACTTCGCGACCTACTTCGTCGTGGTCCGCGCCGTCGACAAGGCGGGCAACGAAGAGAAGAACAAGAAGGAGCTCTCGTCGCAGACGATCGACGCGACGCCGCCCGTGTTCGCGGGTGTGGCCGAGGCGAAGGCGTCCGGCATCACGACGAAGCTGACGTGGGCCGCGGGCACCGACAACGTCACGCTCCCCGGCGCGCTCGTCTACAACGTGTATCGCGCGGTCGGCACCGGCGCCTTCGACTTCACGACGCCCTTCGCCACGACCGCCGCGGGCACGACGGAGCTCACCGCGGTAGGTCTCACCATCAGCACGACCTATCGCTGGGTCGTCCGCGCGAAGGACGCGGCGGGCAACGAGGAGAAGAACACGAAGGAGCTGAGCGCCACGACCGACGCGAAGAGCGACGTCACGCCGCCGACCTTTGCAGGCGCCGACACGGCGACCGCGCTCACCGTCAATAGCGCGACGATCAACTGGACCGCGGCGACCGACAACGAGGCGCTGCCTGCGGCGATCGTCTACGACGTCTTCATCGCGCTCGGCACCGGCGGCCACAACTTCAGCGCGCCGACGTACTCGAGCGCTCCCGGCGCCACGTCGTACCCGGTCACGGGCCTCTTGCCCAACACCACGTACTACGCCGTGGTGCGCGCGCGCGACCCGTCCGGCAACAGCGACACGAACGTGAAAGAGGTCGCGTTCAAGACCTCGGCGGACGTCACCGCCCCGACGTTCGCCGGCCTCAGGACGGCCACAGCTCTCAGCTCTCTCTCGGTGAAGCTCGATTGGTCGGCCGCCACCGACAACACGTCCGCGGCCTCGGACATCAAGTACCGCGTCTACTTCGCCACGACCTCCGGCGGACAGAACTTCGCGGCGCCCATCACCACGACGAGCAACGGCGCGACGAGCATCGTCTACAGCTCGGGCCTCGCGCCCGACTCCACGTATTACTACGTCGTCCGCGCCGTCGACGCGTTCGGCAACGAGGACACGAACGTCGTCGAACGCTCGGTCACGACCGCAAAGGACCTCGTCGCTCCGATCTTCTCCGGCGCGACCACTGCGGTGGCGAGCAGCGAGACGTCCGTGAAGGTGTCGTGGGCGCTCGCCACAGATGACACGACGTCGCAGACCGCGATCACGTACTCGGTGTGCTGCAGCACGAACGCGGCCGCCTGCACGAACATCCCGTTCGCATCGTCGATTGCGGCTCTCGCCAACACCACGGCGCTCGAGGTCACCGGGCTCCTCGCCAACACCACGTACACGTGCAACGTCCGCGCGGTCGATGCGTACAACAACACGAGCGCCGGAACGACGACCGTGTCGGTCAAGACGAACCCCGACGTCACCCCGCCGGTCTTCGGCGGCGCGACCGGCGTCACCGGCGCGTCCGCGACGTCCCTGACCGTGAATTGGGGCGTGGCGACCGACAACGTGACGCCTGCGAGCCAGATCAAGTTCTACGTCTGCCGCGACACGGTCACCGGCGGCTGCAGCGGCACGAACTTCAACCTCCCGAGCTCGGCGACGCACGTCGTCGTGGGCCCGCTGACCAACGTCAACAGCTACACGGTGAGCAGCGGGCTCGCGCCGAACACGCAGTACTTCTTCGTGGTGCGCGCCGAGGACACCGCGCTCCCGACGCCGAACCGCGCGCTGAACAGCGTGGAGGTCAGCGGACAGACCGTCAACGACGCCGTTGCGCCGACGTTGACCGGCACCGTCACGCAGGGCACCACGACGGTCAACACCGTCCAGATCAGCTATCCCGCCGGCTCGGACAACGTCGCGGTGACGTCGTACGACGTCTGTGTGTCGCTGGTCGCGACCGGCTGCGACGGCGGCGCCTTCGCCGCGTGGCCGCAGACCGTGTTCAACGCCGCGACCACCGCCACGCTGAGCAACCTGCAGGCAGGCAAGAACTACTACATCAAGGTCCGCGCGCGCGACGCCGCCGGCAACATGTCGACGCCGACGATCTCGACGGCATCGGGGTTCGTCACGACGTCGACCGACAGCGCCGGGCCGACCTTCGGCAACACGACGGTGACCCTGAGCAGCTTCACCAACACCGGGATGACCGCGACGTGGGTGGCGCCGACCGACAACGACGCGGTCGGCACCAAGACCTACGAGCTCTGCTGGGGCCTCGCGGCCGCCGCGGACTGCACCTGGCCGGGCGGATCGCCGACGACGGCCAACCTGACCTACGCGATCACCGGCCTTCTCGCGAACACGAGCTACAAGGTTCGCGTGCGCGCGCGTGACGCGTCCACCAACCTGAGCACCAACAGCGCGTCGGGCACCGGCTCGACGACGGCCGACGTGACCCCGCCAGGGGTACCGGCGATCAGCAGCGTCACGCCGAGCTGCGGTCAGGCGAGCGTCGCGTTCAGCACGACCACCGACAACGCCACGCCCGCGGGAAGCATTCGCTACGACGTGTGCACGACGACGGTGAGCGGCGGCTGTGCGTCCGCCTCCTTCGTCTCGTCCGGATTCTCGACGGGCTCGAGCCCGGCCATCGCGACCTCGATCACCACGGGGAAGAACCGGTACTTCGTCATCCGCGCCAGCGATCAGGCGAGTCCGACCCCGAATTACTCGTACTCCGCGCAGTTCGGGACCGTGAACATGGACTCGACCGCGCCGACGAACCCCGCGAGCATTTTCGCCATCGCGAGCTGCGGAAGCAGCAGCAGCGGAGCGGTCAGCCTGGACTGGGGAACTTCCACCGATAGCTGCGCAGGCTCGGGCATCGTCTACAGGGTCTGCCGGACGACGGTAGGCAGCGAGTCCGCGTGCGACTCGAGCTTCAGCGCGACCTACAGCACTGGGACCGCGTCGGATCTCGCCGTCACTTCCGGGCTCAACTTCAGCTCCGCGTACAAGTTCTACGTCCGCGCCGAAGATGGCTACGGGAACCAATCCGCGTCGGTGTTGCTCGGGGGCGGGGCGGTGACGACGAAGATGTCGTTCAACGCGAACGTCCAGTCGGTGTGGAACACGAGCGCCAGCACGAACGCGGGCGCACCGGGCGGCTGCGCGGGGTGCCACGCGTTCACCCACGCCACGACCGTCAACATCGCCGGCTCGGCGGCGGGCTGCGGGGCGACGGCCATCATCGTCCCGAACAGCACGGCCAACAGTCACATGTACCGGCGCGTCGCGAACATCTCGAGCTGCGGAATCATGCCGCCGACGGGGTATTACGTCCCCGCGAACTTCGCCACGACCCTCGCGACTTGGATCAACGAGGGCGCCTGCGACAACTGACCTGACCGACTCGGGCGCCGGTGTGACGCTTCTGCATGGGCGTCCCCCGGCGCTCGTGTTCTTTTGTAGACGCCGATGATCACGATGCGACCGGTCCCGACGGAGTGGAACGAGCCCCCGTGGGACGCGCCGCTCGACGTCGACGCGCTCGTCTCCGCCATCCCGACGGACGCCACGCTCACCGGCACGTTCCTCGGCGCGGTCGCCGAGGAGCTGCGCAGGAACGGGCTCTCGCTGCCGTCGATGCGCGAGCGCTACACCGGGTTCAAGCCGTACCCGCTTCGTGAGCACGCGCAGCTCCTCGTCGAAGCCTCGCGCGCGCTCTGGCCCGATCAGCCGCTGCGTGCCGGGCTCCGCCGGCTCGGTCGTCGTGCGCCGAATGCGCTGCTCTCCTCGTTGGTCGGCCGCGTGATGCTCGCGTCCGTCGAAGGGCCGATGTCGTTCCTCCAGGCGATGGCGAAGGCGTACCCGATCCACATGAAGCCGTGCGAGGTCGAGGTCGTCGAGCTCGGACCGACGAAGGCGGCTCTCCGCGTGCGCCGCGTCTACACTTTCCTCGACTCGCACCACGTCGGTGTCTTCGAGGGCGCGCTCAAGCAGGGCGGGGCCAAGGGGACGGTACGCATCCACGCGTACGGCGCGACCGACGCCGACGTCCTCTGCGACTGGACCTGAGCGCCGCGAGGCGGATCGTTCTCGGCCAAACGTGCTCCGGATGAGCGACGTGTGACGCGAGCGCCATCGGACGTGCGCGCCCGCCGTCACAACCGGGCGAGGAGGACTCATGTACCGTCACTTGCTCGTCGCGTTCGGCACCCTCGCTCTCATCGCATGTTCCAAGGAAGGTGGCTCGACTGGAACCGGCGGTGGTCCCGCGCCCGTGCGCTCCGCGATGGATGCGTGCCGTCGGTTCGAATCGGCCGGCGCCGCGTCCGGTTGCAACGAGGAGAGCGTCGAGCCGGCGCTCACCCCCGGCGCGAAGCAGCGCGTCGTCTTCAAGCTCCCCTCCGGGAAGCGCGGCCAGGTCTTCTCGTTCGACGACAAGGATGATTACGAGAAGTCGGCCAAGTCGATCGAGAAGCTCGATGCCGCGGGCCCGCACGTCTGGGGCAACAGCAAGTCGAAGATCTACGTCCAGCTGAACAAGGAAGCCACGAGCGACGAAGCGCAGAAGCTCCACTCCGTCCTCGACTCGTTCTGAGCCCCTTTCAGGGGGTCGGGCGCGGTGGTATCCGCGAGGAATGGAGCAGATCGTCACGTACCTGTCGGCCGAGCAGATCGCCGAGCGCGTGAAGGCGCTCGGCGCGCAGATCCAGCGTGACTACGCCGACAAGCGTCCGGTGGCGGTCATCGTCCTCAAGGGATCGTTCGTGTTCGCCGCCGACCTCGTCCGCGCGATCGAGCTCGAGAACCTGCGGATGGATTTCCTCGCCGTGCGCTCCTACGGCGAGGGGACCGAGTCGACCGGCGTCGTGCAGATCGTGAACGATCTGTCGCGTCCGATCGAGGGCGAGGACGTGATCCTCATCGAGGACATCGTCGACACCGGCCTCACCATCAACTACCTGCTCGATCTGCTGCAGACCCGGAAGCCGAAGTCGATCAAGGTCTGCGCGCTCCTGCACAAGCCGGCGCGGTCGAAGGTCGCGGTGTCGATCGACTACCTCGGGTTCACCATCGAGGATCGCTTCGTCATCGGCTACGGCCTCGACTTCGCAGAGCGCTATCGCAACCTGCCGTACCTCGGAGTCCTGCAGCGCGGCTGATGGCAGACGCGCGGCTCCTCGACCCCGCAGCGCTCGACAAGAAGAAGAGCCCGCGCGCTCGCTTGTCGATCGTGGTGCCGACGGCGTGGCTGCGCGAAGGTGCGCGCCTCGAGGTCGACATCCCGCCCAAGCTCCGGTGCGATCTCTGCGACGGCGGCGGGTGCGATGCCTGCGCGCGCAGCGGCGCGTACGTCACGCCCGACGAGCGGCTGCCGGTGGCGATCACGTTGCCGCGCGTCACCGATGACGTGCTCGCCATCCGGGTCACGAACCCGTTCGGGGACGGCGAACCCTCGCTGCTCGTCGTGCGCGTCGCGGGCGCGCTCGAGGCCTCGAAGGGCGTGCGCTGGATCGGCGAGAACCACGACGTCGAGCCGCAGGCACCCCTCGCTCCGGGGATGCCGCCGCTCCCGAAGATCCCCGGTTGGATCTACCTGGTGGTCCTCGCGGTGATCGCCGCGGTGCTCGGCGCGCTCACCCGGTAGCTTTCAGAAGGACCAGTAGCAGACCGAGAGCTGACCGCCGCTCTCGTCGGTCGCGTAGGGCGAGAACCCGTTCGCGCGGCTCTTGTCGTACGCGCTCTTCGCCGCGGCGGTGGCCGTGCAGCTGCCGACGTAGTCCTCGGTCGCGATCCAGAACGGGCGGCCGCCGGGGGAGAGCGCCATGCCCTTCCAACGAAGGAGCTCGGCCTCGGCGAAGCTGTCGACGGTCGGCGCGTACACCTCTTCGTGCGAGATCCCGTCGAGGAGCGAGGGGAACGGGACTCCGCCGGTGGTGCCGAGCCGGGTGACGTTGCTCGTCGCGTTCTGCATGACGATGAGGAGGTCAGGGAACCTCTCGCGCAACTTTCGCACGAGATCGAGGCCTCCCTGCGTGCAGCTCGCGCTGCACGGTCCGTTGGTGGTCGCCGTCCCGTGCTCGACGATCTCGAGGTTGTCGAGGAAGAACCCGTCGACGCCCTGCGCAACGAGCCGCGGCGCGACGTACTCCACGATCAGCTTCTGGTAGTCCGCGTTGCCGACGTCCATCCACGTCTCGTCGGGATAGCCGTCGTAGAGACCGCGATGCGCGGCGGTGTTCGCCTTGCACGAGACGAAGCCGCTCGGGACCGTGTCCCAATACGTGCGGTAGTCCTCGCAGGAGCCGACGTTAAGGTAGCTGATCACGCGGTTCGCGCCGCCGGCCCGCAACGTCGCGATCTGCGCGGAGGTGAAGTTGCCGCCGCCGCCGGGATCGGCGTCGAGGTTGATCACGCGGAAGGTGCTCGCGACCTTCGCGAGATCGCCCATCTGCGCGGCGGTGCCGTAGAACGAGACCCAGGGTGCGCCGGCGGGGAAGCCGCGCTTCGACGCGCCGGTGTCGAACGTGGTGGCGCTGTCGAACGTAGTGGCGCTGTCGGACGCGCTGGCGGTTTCGGCCGCGCCGTCGTCACGCACCTCGCGCGAGGGCGAATCGTCGGCCGGGCCATCGGTGACAGCAATGGCAGTATCGGCGTCTTCGAACGCGCCGTCCGCCGCGGGGCTCTTGGTCTCGCTCGAGCTGCTGCACGCCGAGACGAGCGCGCCCATCGTGATCAAGGCGAGGGCGCGCTTCATCGCGCGAGGATATCTCAGGTCGCGCGGCCGACCACCGAGCCGTCGTGTCCGCGCACTTCGACCTTCACGCCCGGGTTCGCGTGAGTGTACTTGACGAGCGCGAGGGCGATCGCGCTCCCATCGGCGCGCGGCACGACGCTCGTGACCTTGCCGCCGAGCGCGCCGTCGACCTTCACCTCGTCGCCCGTCGTCACGTCGCTGCCGTCGATCGCGAGCTGGACGAGCCGCTTGCTCGGGTGGCCGCGCATCTCCAGCATGCAAACCACCTCTTGGCCGAGGTAGCACCCCTTCGAGAAGCTGACCGCGCGCTTCTCGAGACCGGCTTCGTGCACGTTGTTGTGCTCGTCGACGTCGACGCCGAAGGTCGCGCGTCCGACCTCGATGCGCAGCGTTCGCACGTCGCCGATCTCGAGCGCGATCGCACCCTGCGAGACGAGGCGATGGAGCGCTTCCTCG
>JBKJQC010000297.1:0-7238 GCA_046593995.1 Polyangiales bacterium | reverse complement strand
GCTGATGGAGGACGTGCCCGGCGTCGGGAAGACCACGC
Organism: Polyangiales bacterium; assembly: GCA_046593995.1. GTDB lineage: Bacteria > Myxococcota_A > Polyangia > Polyangiales > JADJMO01 > JALHOE01. The sequence continues at coordinate 7,200 of JBKJQC010000297.1, read as the reverse complement.
TCGCCAAGGCGCTCGCAAAGACGTTCTCCGGCGAGTTCCGTCGGCTGCAGTTCACGCCCGACCTCTTGCCGAGCGACGTGCTCGGCGCCTCGATCTACGATCCGCGCGACGGCTCCTTCACCTTCAAGCCGGGTCCCGTGTTCGCGAACGTCCTGCTCGCCGACGAGATCAACCGCGCCTCGCCGCGCACACAGTCGAGCTTGCTCGAGGCGATGAGCGAGCGACAAGCGTCGATCGAAGGGACGACCCACCCGCTCCCGAGCCCGTTCCTCGTCATCGCCACCCAGAACCCGGTCGAGTTCCACGGGACCTACCCGCTCCCGGAGGCGCAGCTCGATCGCTTCGGCATGCGTCTCGAGGTCGGCTACCCCGACAAGGCCCACGAGCTCGAGGTGCTCTACGCCCAGGCCGAGCGTCACCCCCTCGAGGACGTGAAGCCGGTGCTCGACGGACCGCAGCTGCTCGCGCTCCAAGGTGGTGTCCGCGCGGTCCGGGTCGATCCGAAGCTCGGTGCGTACATCGTCGACGTGATCGACGCGACGCGCACGCACCCCTCGATCCGCATGGGGTGCTCGCCGCGCGCCTCGCTCGCGCTCTTCCGCGTGGTGCAGGCGATGGCGTACCTCGATGGCCGCGCCTTCGCGCTCCCCGAGGACGTGAAGCGGACGGCAGCGCAGGTGCTGGCGCATCGGCTCACGCTCGACACGAAGGCGAAGTACGCGGGCGTGCGCAAGGAAGACCTCGTGCGCGAGATCCTCGATCGACTCCCCGTTCCGGTGTGAGCGCTGCCATGAACCGCGCCGCGAAGTCCATCTTCATGCGACCGCTCGAGGACCTCGCGAGCTTCCGAGGGCTCCGCACGCTCCTCCGCGAACGGCTCACCGATCGCGGCCGACGCTACGTGCTCGTGGCGCTCGCACTCGGCATCCTCGGGCTCGACACCCGCAGGAACCAGACGTTCCTCCTCTTCGCGATCGCGTTCGGGCTCGTGCTCGTCGCCTGCGTCTTCGCCGTCTTCGCCCGCGCGCACGCGCGCCTCGAGGTGACGCTGCCCCGACGCGCGACCGCGGGTCGCCCGGTCCGAGTGCGGGCGACGATCGTCCCCGACGAGGGCGCGCGCTCTTCGGGAGATGCGCTGGTCTCGTTCCCGCGCGGAGGCGCCGATCTCGCCACCGTGTGGGGGGCACTCACGATCACTCCGCGCGCGACCGTCACGCCGCTCGACGACGGACCGACGGAGCTCACCTTCGAGCTCGTCGCGCACCGTCGCGGCCGCTACGAGCTAGAGTCGCCGACGCTGCGCGCGCTCGATCCGTTCGGGCTCGCGGCGGGACGCGCCAGAAGCAGGGGCCGACACGCGCTGCTCGTCTATCCGCGCTTCTACGCGATGGAGCGATTCGACATCCCGCTCGGTCGACGACATCAGCCGGGCGGCATCCCGCTCACGTCGAGCATCGGTGACGCCGTCGAGTTCGTGGGCACGCGCGACTACCGGCCGGGCGATCTGCTGCGCAACGTGCACTTCCGGTCCTGGGCGAAGCGCGGACAGCCTGTCGTGAAGGAGTACCAGGAGGAGTACTTCTGCCGGCTCGCGATCGTGCTCGACACGTTCCTGCCGCTGAAGTCGAAGGAGCCGGCGCGCGCCGCGTTCGAGTCGGCGATCTCCGTCGTCGCGTCGGTGGCCGACTACTTCAGCCGCACCGAGTACGTGGTCGACGTACTCGCGGCGGGTCCCGACCTCTATCGCGTGAGCGCCGGCCGCAGCCTCGCGTACCTCGAGAACATCCTCGACGTCCTCGCGTGCATCGAGCCCTCCACCGAGCCCCCCTTCGAGACCCTCGCGCCAACGGTGTTCGACGAGCTCGCCCAGATCACGACCGTGGTCGCGGTGCTGCTCGACTGGGACGAGCGTCGCGAGTCGTTCCTCCGCCGCGTGAAGGCGCTCGGCACCGACGTGCGTGCGATCGTCGTGCGGAACGGTCCGACGACGCTCGACGTCGCGTCGGCCGACGCGGCGCTCGGCGCCATCGAGGTGATGTCCCCCGAGGACGTGGCGATCGCGCTCGAGGCTGCGACGGCTCCGCGGGTGCGGACGGGAGCGAGCGCGTGACCTTCGATCGCGGGGCGCGGGTGCCGCTCGCAGTGCTGCTCGGGGCGGCGATCGCGGCGTTCGCACGATCGATGACGAGCAGCGGCTACGAAGGGGTGATCTGGATCCTGGCGATCGCCGCGCTCGCCTCCCCCGCCATCCGTCTCTCGGTCCCGCCGTTGGTGAAACGCGCGCTCGGCGTCCTCGTGGTGCTCGCGTCGATCGCGACGGCGGTCGTGAGCTGGTCGTTGATGGTGGTCTTGATGATCCACGGCGAGTCGACCGAGCAGACGCTCCTCGCCATCGGCGTGCCGCTCGCGCTCGTCACCGTCGTGCACTCGTTCACGCGCGGTCGCGAGGGCATGGTGGGCGTCGGCGCGGCAGGGCTCGCGGTCCTCGCGGGGCTCCACCGGCAGGCTCCGATCGCGCCGTTCCTCGCGATCGCGGGTTGCGCGGCCGCGTCCCACGTCGCGATCGATGCTGCCGTATCGGTCCCGCGCAAGACGGCGGCTCCGATCAACGCGCGCCGGATCATCGCAGCAGTCTTCGCGTGCGGCCTCGCGATCGCGCTCGCGGCGGCGCTCCCTCCCGCGCAGCGCCGGATGGAGCGCGCGGCGTGGGCGCTCTACCCCGCGACGATCAAGGCCCGGAGCGGGCTCTCCGCAGACGACGTCCGGCTCGGCGAGGTCGAGTCGCTCGCGCGCTCCGAGCGCATCGTGCTGCGGTTGTGGTCCCCGCGCGGCCAGAAGCTCCGCGCGCGTGTATACCTGCGGTTCGACGGACGCATCTGGCACACGGGCACCTTCCGCGCGGCGTCGACGATCGCGGCGGACGCACCGCTCGGCCCTCGCCTCGGCGCGCTGACCGACTTCCCCGGTGAGCTGGGCATGGTGCCCGGATCGCGCCCCGAGGAGCTCGGAGGCCCCGAGGTGATCGCGACGCGCATCTTCCCGATCGAGCTCGACGAAGGGCTCCTGCTCTCCCCCGGCGATGCGCTCGCGGTGAAGAGCAAGGCGGGCGTCGCCGTCGATCCTTTCGGGATCCTCGTGCCGCCGTTCCGCGGCGCCGCGGAGCCCTACGCGGTCGTCCACCGACGGAGGCTCGGCGTCGGTGACACCGCGACCCCCGAGAGCGTCGCGCCCGGAGCTCCGTTGCGTGCGGCGTCGCTCGCCCTGCCGCGCGAGCTGGACGCGCGCCTCGTCGTGCTCGCGAACGAGCTCGCGCGCGGGGCTCCGACGGATCGCGAGAAGGTCGAGCGCACGACGGCGTGGGTGCGGACGCACGCACACTACTCGCTCGACGTCGGCAGGTTCCATTCACGTCAACCCGTCGCCGAGTTCCTCTTCGACAAGCAGCGCGGCTACTGCGAGTACTTCGCGAGCGCGGTGGCCGTGCTCCTCCGGCTGCAGGGCGTCCCGGCCCGCTACGTGATCGGCTTCCAGGTCACCGAGGCGAACCTCGAGGGTGAGCACTACGTCGTGCGCGACGCCGACGCACACGCGTGGGCGGAGGCGCTCGTCGACGGGGTCTGGCTCGAGGCCGATGCGACCCCGGCTTCCGAGTACGCCGCACTGCACGCGCGCCACAAGAGCTTCCTCGACGCGCAGCTCGCGCGGCTGCGCGCATACTGGGCAGAGCTCCGCGTCGCCTGGCACGAAGGGCGCGTGACCGCGCTCGCGGGAAGGCTCGTCGTCCCCGTGGTGAGCGTGCTCTCCGCGGTGCTGATCGCGCTCGTCGCACGCCACTTCCTCGTGACCCTCCGCGGTCGGGAGAAGAAGGAGCGCGCCGGCAAGCGGACCGCCGACCTGCCGCGGGACGTGCTCGAGACCGTGGCCGCCATCGACGGCGTGTTCCGCGCGCTCGGCAGCGCGCGGCCACGGTCGCGCGGCCTTCTCGAGCATTGGTCCGAGCTCGTCGACGCAGGTGCGCTCGGCGGCGAACGCGCGGACGCGGTGCGCAGGGCTATTGACGTCGTCCATCTCGCCGCTTTCTCCGGAGACACCGCGGACGCCGGTGCGCTCCGGGCGAGCACGCTCGCGTTGGAACCTCTACTTCGGTGACGCTCCAAAGCGCTTCGAGCATCACACGCGTCGCATGCGTGCCATCTCGTGGAGACTGCGTCGTCGCGAGGTGCTCGGCGCGCTCGGTGGAATGCTCCTCCCGGGGTGTGGCCGCCGCGCGGACGACTCGCGCGCGCTGACGCTCGTCCACCAACCGCTCGGCGACCGCGCCGCGTTCGACGCGCTCTTGAACGCGTTCCGCGCGGAGCACCCCGAGGTGCCGCTCGTCACGCGACTCGTCCCGAGCTCGTCGGACGCGCTCCACCAGTACCTGCTCACTGCCCTCGAGGGGCGCGCCGAGCTCGACGTGCTCGTCGCGGACGTCGTCTGGATCGCGGAGTTCACGCGCGCAGGGTGGATCGCCGATCTCTCGGCCGAGCTCCCGCCCGAGGACGTGCGCCGCGACCATGTCCCGGCGGCGACGGAGGTGGCCGTCGTCGAAGGGCGTACGCGCGCGGTGCCGTGGTGGATCGACGTCGGCGTGCTCTACACGCGGACCGATCTCGTCGAAGCGCCGCGCACGTTCGACGGCGTGATCCGCGCGTCGGAGCGCGCACGCACGTTGGGGCTCGCCGGCTACCTCTTCCAGGGACGCCAGTACGAGGGCCTGGTCTGCAACGCGTACGAGGCGATCTGGGGGCACGGCGGCGCGACGGCGAGCGGCTCCCGTCTCGCGCTCGACACCCGCGAGGCCCGCGACGCGCTCGGCTTCCTCGCGTCGCTCGTGGAGCGCGGCCTCGCGCCGGCGATGGTCACCTCTGCGGCGGAGGAGGAGTGCCGCCGCATGTTCCAGGACGGCCGCGCCGCGCTCCTCCGCAGCTGGCCGTACGTGTGGACCGAGGTGAACCGCGCGGACTCGAAGATCCGCGACCGTGTGAGCATCGGCGCCGTCCCGACCCTGTCCGGCGAGCCCGGGCACGGCGCGCTCGGCGGTTGGTTCCTCGCCGTCGCCGCGCATGTCCCCGCGTGGAAGCGGAAGCTCGCGACCGACCTCGCGCTGCACCTCGCGTCCGACGCCTCGCAGATCGCGCTCGCGCGCGCGTACGGACGGCTCCCCTCGCGACGCGCCGCGTGGGACGCGCTCCGCGCCGACTCGCCAGTGTCCGACTCCGTGCTCGATCGGCTCGCCGCGATCGTCGAGCACGCACGACCGCGTCCGACGACCGCCTGGTACCCGATGATCTCCGACGTGCTCCAGGGCGAGCTCTCGGCGATCATCTCGCAGGTGCGGAGCCCGGCGGAGGGCCTCTCGCGCGCGCAGCGGCTGTGCGACCGCGTGATGGGGGCGTCGTGACGGCCTCTCCCGAGGAGCGGCGGCTCGCGCGTACCGGCGCGCTCCTCCTCGCACCGGCGGTGCTCGTCTTGCTCGTCGTCGCGGCGTACCCGATCGTCTCGGCGTTCTCGATGAGCATGCACCGCGAGGTGCTCGTCTTCCGCGAGCACCGCTTCATCGGCCTCGACAACTGGCGCTTCCTCGTCACGGATCCCCGATTCCACGCGGCGCTCGGCCACACGGTGTACTTCGCGTTCGTCGCGGTCACGCTGGAGCTCGTCCTCGGCCTCGGGTTCGCCCTGCTCCTCCATCGTCGCTCTGGAGAGCGCGCGCAGGGGCAAGGGCTGTTGCGCGCAGCGGTGCTCGTCCCGTGGGCGGTGCCGACGGTCGTCTCAGGCAAGCTGTGGGCGTGGATGTTCGACCCCGATCACGGGCTGATCACGCGCGTGCTCTCCCAGATCGATGCCGGTCGCGACGTCAACCTCCTCGGGGCGCCGCTCCGTGCGCTGCACGCCTCGATCGTCGTCGACGTGTGGAAGACGACCCCCTTCGTCGCGCTCATCCTGCTCGCCGGGCTCCAGTCCATCCCGGAGGACGTCTACCGCGCAGCCCGCGTCGACGGCGCGACGGCCTTCCGCACCTTCCGCTCGATCACGCTTCCGTTGTTGCGCGAGACGATCGCCGTGGCCGCGATCTTCCGCCTCCTCGACGCGATCCGGGTGTTCGACGCGATCTACGTGCTGACCGAGGGCGGACCGGCCAACGGCACCGAGACGCTCTCGATCTACGCCTACAAGACGATGATGCGACTCGGGGACTTCGGTTACGGCTCGACGCTCTCGCTCTCGACGTTCCTCTTCGCGTTGGTCCTCGCGATCGTCTGGCAACGTGTTCGTGCGCGAGGTGCCGCGCGAGGTGCGGCGTGAGGCGCGCGCTCTCGATCCTCGCCGCGCTCTTCTGCGTCGGTCCCTTCGCATGGCTCGTCCTGACCGCGCTCCGCCCCGAAGGGGAGAGAACGCGGCTGGGCGTCCCCTCGAGCCTCTCGCTCACGAGCTTCGTGACGGCGGTCCGCGATCAACCGCTTCCGCGCGCGCTCCTCCACTCGCTGCTCGTCGCGTCGCTCACGACGGTGCTCTCGGTGTTCCTCGGCGCGCTCGCCGCGTTCGCCATCGCGCGACTCCGCGTCCGCTTCGGGAAGCTCGTGCTCGCGGCGGCGCTCTCGATCTCGATGTTCCCGCCGATCGCGACGGTCGGCCCGCTCTACGTCGTCTTGCGATCGCTCGGCCTCCTCGATTCGCCGCTCGGCCTGGTGCTCCCCTACGCCTCGTTCTCGCTGCCGCTCGCGATCTTCCTCCTCACGCGCACCTTCGAGGACATCCCCGACGATCTCTTCCGCGCCGCGCGCGTCGACGGGTGCTCGCCGCTCGGCGCGCTGTACCGCGTCTACCTACCGCTCGCGGCCCCGGGGATCGCGACCACTGCGCTCCTCGTGTTCGTGGCCGCGTGGAACGAGCTCCTCTTCGCGCTCACGTTTCTCTCGACGCCGGAGCGCCGGACCGCCCCGGTCGCGATCGCGCTCTTCGCCTCTGGCCAGGTCGAGCCGTGGGGAGAGATCGCGGCCGCGTCCGCGCTCGCGACCGTCCCGCTCGTGATCCTCGCGCTCGTGTTCCAACGGCGCATCGTCTCCGGACTGACCGCCGGCGCGGTGAAGGGATGACCGCCATGACGCGCCACCTCGTCCTCGAGAAGCTGACCAAGACCTTCGGTGGCGGCGGCGG
>JBKJQC010000231.1:0-6689 GCA_046593995.1 Polyangiales bacterium | reverse complement strand
TCGGTCAGGGAGGCCTCGGTCAAGGAGACTTCGGTGACAGTGGCCTCGGTCAAGGAGGCCTCGGTCAGGGAGGCCTCGGTCAAGGAGGCCTCGGTCAGGGAGGCCTCGGTCAGGGAGGCTCCAGCCGCGGCGGCTTCGGTCAGGATGGTCTCGGGTTCGGGGAGCGGGGCCTGGGAGGTTCGGGCTCGGGGGGTGGTGGTGGTGGGTTCGCCGGGAACCAGGGCGGATCTGGGCTCGCCGGGGCGCAAAACGAGGGGTTGTCCGGCCGGAATAGCGCTGGCTCTGGCGATCTTTCGGGCCTCGGCAATTCGGGGGGGGCTTCGGCCGAACGCGGTCACGGCCGCTCGGGTGGAACTACCGACTTCTCCGGTTGGGGGGCCACTGGAGGTGGAGACAAGCATGATGACGGCAGCGGCGGTGGCCGCAGCGACGGTTCAGGCGGGAAGACGACCCGCGACAAGAGCGGTGACGACGCCGATGACTCGGCGGACGACACCGGCGACGATCCGAACGCGCCGGCCGGGACCACCCGAAAGGGTCGTGACAACCCGATGAACGACTCGTCACTCGCCAACAGCGGCGAACCGATGATCGATGCGCGCATCCTGTGGCAGATGGGTAAGGCCCTCGCCGAACGCGGTGTCTCGCTCAGTCCGACGTCAGATCCGGGCTGGAACGAAGACCCGAACAACCCCGACGGCGGCGGCGGCGGCGGCGGCTACGCGGGACCGATCAACATCGTCGATCCGCTCTGGGATCCCGTCGATGCTCGGACCACTGATGGTAGTGGCACGGCGGGCCGCATCGGCGCGCTGGAGGCTCTCCAGCAGCAGATCAGGGCCAGCACGTTTACCGGTTCGAATCCGAGGACAGCATGCAGGCGCCGAGCATCGGCTCGTTCAGCGGCGGCTCCGGTCCGGGCATCGTGAACCCCGGCATCGGGCCCGTCTCGACGCCCGTGGCAGCCGTGGCAGGCCCGCAGGCGGCCGCCTTCGACGTCAGGGAGCAGGCCCTGCTCGCGGCCTACTCGAACCTCGCGACGGAGGGCGTGAACACCGTCAACGTCAACCAGAAGGTCCGGGCGATGCTTCGGCGCCGCTAAGGAGTAAGGACCGACGACCGAGGTCCGATCGGAAGGCGGCGTCCGAGCGAGCCTTGTCGTGGCACTGTCGTGGGTGCGGCTTTTCGTGTGCCGTCGTGGCCGGAGGTGGCCCGCCCCACCTCCAACCCCTGCGATTCCGGCCACCCCGCCCGACCGGCCCACACGGCCCTCACGACGGGACTACTTCTAAGCCGTTGGTCGCGCGCTCGAGTCGCGCCGAGCGCGCCCACCGTCCTCCGTAGCCGCAACGCGGCTTCGTTGGATCGTCTCGAGCACCCGATCGAGTCGGTCGACGACGTCGAGCAGCTCTCCCACACGCGCCTCGTGCGCGAGCGCGAGGTCGCCGCTGCGGTTCACGAGCTCCGCGCCGAGCACGCGTGAGCGGAGACCCCCACGTCGCGTCGTCGGGATCGCGTCGATGCGCGCGCCGTCGCGGCGGAAGCCCCACAGCGCGCCGTCGTGTCGGTCGAAGACGAAGGACTCGGCGGCGCCGAGCTGCACGTGACGCGCGGCCGATGTCAGCGGCGCGAGACGCTCGCCGCGCGTGACGATCGAGAGCACGAGGTCGACGGCGCGCCCTTCGATCGCCGTCACCCACGCGCGACGCGTTCGTGGATCTGCGTGCAGCGTCACCGCGATCGGCGCGAGGAGCGTGAAGCGGTCGTAGACGACGGGGACGTCGCAGCCGATCCACGCTTCGATCTCGCGACCGTGGAACCAGCGGCGCAGCTCCTCGCAGAGCGCGCGGCGCACGTCGTCTCTCGAACGTAGTCTGGGGGGTGAGGGCTCGCGAACGAGGAGGGTGTGCATGCGCGGCGACATCGCACGTGACGTGCCGCGCCCACCGAGCGCGAAAATCGCTGGGATTCACGCATCCGAGGGGCGGCGGAGCCACCCACGCCGCCGGCGCCGCCGGCGTTCACTTGGGACGTTCGGTCGGCGCGCAGGTCGAGACTCCCGCGCCCACGATCACGAAGCCGAGGCTCTTCGTCACCACGTTCGAGGACGACATCTCGAAGTCGTACTCCGTGACCTGCGACGAGCCCATCGGCGCGGTGAACAACCAGAACGTGCCGCCCCAGTGCGCGAACGCCCAGCCGCTGCCGATGGTGGTGCCCGCGAGGTTCTTCGTCGTGATGATCTTGCCGGTCTTCTCGAGCTCGGCGACGCGCGGCGGCAGGGTGGGCGCAGTGGGCGGGGTGTTGAAGAACGCGAAGATGCGATCGCCACGGCCGGTCAGCTCGCCGGCGCCGGAGAAGCCCCCGAAGTCGCCGAGGAACGAGAGCTTCAGCGTGCCGACGTCGATCTTCGCGAGGCCCTTCGAGTAGTAGTCGGCGACGTAGAGCGTCTCCGCGGGCGCGCCGGCGACGTCGCTCACGAACGCCATGCCGAACTTGCCAAAGCTCTCTTGGTTCGCCTGGTACGTCGTCGCGGTGCACGACGCGTCCTTCGTGCTGACCTTGAAGATCTTCCCGTCGTCGAAGAGCACCCACGCCATCCCCGAACGATCGACGGCCATCGAGAACGGCGTCGCGCTCCCGGCAGGACACTTCAGGTCGCCGACCTTCGTGAAGGCGAGCGTCGCGGGCGCGAAGCGGTGGAGCTGGTTCGAGCTCGTGACGACGTAGATCTGCTTGTTCTCTTCCGCGCAGTCGGAGGACGACGTGGCCTCGGTGGCCGGAGCGTCGACGAGGAATCCGCCGTCTTCGTCCGTGGCGCCGTCGATCTCGATCCCGCCGCCACCGTCCTTCGTCACGAGGTTCGTCGACTGCTCCTCCTTGCTGGCGCTGCACGCGCTGCACGCGCTGCACGCCAGGAGAGCCAGGAAACCGTGGGCGAAGAGGGAGACGAAGCGCATCGCGACGTCAGCGTATGGGTGGAGCGGGTCCGTCGCCAGGACGCGACCATTTTCGGCCGACAAAAATGGCGGGGCGCGTGCATTCGGTTTTCCGAGAAACCTTTGGTCGTGCCGTGTAGCCCCAACTTGTCCACTTGATCGCACCAGCCTTTTCCTCAGGATGGACGCCATGGGGGCAGTTGCACGTCACGAGGAGTTCGATCACGGGCCGCGCGCGAAAGCGCTCGGCCTCACGCTCATGCGACCCACGAGTCGCGCGAGCTACATCCGGAAGTCGCTGTTCACGCCGTTGCCACAGGAGGTCTTGCTCCTCGACGAGGGGATCGCCGTCGCGACGTACGAAGACGATGGTGCCGTGCAGTACGCGACGCTCGACGCGTTGCTCGAGGATCACGGCATCGACGAGAGGGATCTCGAAGTCGTCGAGAGGGTCCACGGCCTCGGCCGCTGGAACCGCTGACGCGAGATCACGGGCGCAGGAACTCGCGGATCACCGGACGCAGACGGTCCATCGCCTCGTACTGCGGAACATGTCCGCAGTCGTCGAGGACGATGGTCGTCGCGTGCGGGACCGCCGCGGACGCGTGACGGGCGAACCCGATCGGGACGAGCCAGTCCTTCGCGCCCCAGACGAAGAGCGACGGGGGTTTCAGCCGCTGCAGGCGGTCCCAGAAGCCTTTCTCGCCGAAGCCCTCTTCGAGGTAGATCTGGCGCGCGGCCGAGAAGAAGCCGATGCGACCGCGGGTCGTCGAGAACACGTGGAGGAACTCGTCGCACGCAGCGTCGAACCACGTGTCGGCCATCGCCTGCGGGTTCGCGAAGAGCATCTTCAGCGTGGTGAGCACCTGCACGCGCGGCACGGGGAGCGGCACCAGGCCGAGCTCCGGCTGGAGCAGCTTCACCAACGGCACGAACTGTCGGAACGCACGCCATGCCATCGACGGCGCGAGGAGCACGAGGCGCTCGATGCGATCGGGTGAGCGGAGCCCCGCTTCGAGCGAGATGCGTCCGCCCATCGAGTTGCCGATCAAGCTCGCCTTGTCGATGCGGAGCTCGTCGAGGAACTTCACGAGCCAGCGCGCGTAATACGCGGCGTGCAGCGGGCGGATCGGCTTCCCCGACTCGCCGAAGCCGGGGAGATCGGGGGCGATGACGCGATGATCCTGCGAGAGCGCGGCGAGCACCGGCGCCATCGACACGTTCGTCGCGCCGAGGCCGTGCAACAGCACGACGACCGGTGCGTCGCGCGGACCGGCGTCGAGGAAGAACGTCTCGACGCCGTCGACGAGGCGCACGCCGGGCTTGAACGCGTGCACCGGGACGCTCGCCGGGGGGAAGAACAGATCGAGCTTGAGCGCGAGGCCGACGTGACCGCGCACGCCGAGCCGTCGCTCGAGGAACGCGTCGAGGCCCGAGATCGATCCTTCCATCACGGCGTGCAGGGTCGCTGCGTCGGCAGTGACGACGGCCGTCGGGTTCCGCGCGCGTCCTCGCTCGAGCGATCCTTCACCGCGGCGGAGGCGAATCGTCCACGCCTCCTCTCCCGGCGTCTCGAGGCTGACCGTTCCGCTGACGCCCGCGGCGTATGCGGTCGGCGTGCGCAGGCGCGCTTCGAGGACCGCGGCGATCGGGGGCGCTCCGGCGCGCGTGGTGGAACGCGGGCTCGGGTTCTTGCGGAAGGCGATCAAGAGTCTCCTTCACTCGTAGCGGTTTCCTCCGCTCGGCGCGACTTCCTGTCGCGCCCGCCAGAGCTCGAGGCAGCGGCATGACGGGAGGATTCGGAGACGGGCGAGTCCACGGCGTCTCGGACGGCGGAGGGACCGCTTCGGTGGCGCGCAGTCAGAGCGCGCGCCTCCGCCCGGCGGCCCTGTCGAGGAAGCGCGACGGAGCTTCGTTCGATCCGGGCACGAAGACCTGCACCATGCTCCCCCGAAGCCGCCTCGGACGCGAGGCCGCGCACGTCGTGCACGACGCGGCCCATCTCCGCGACGGTGCGCGCCTCTCTCGCTGATGGCGCGCCCATTGCTCCCCTCCGGAACAGCCCCCTCGGGAGCACCAAGGAGCTCGCCCATGCGTCGCTACGTCTGCAGCGTCGAGAACGGTCGCACCATCCCTCGCATGATCCGCCGCATCCTCGTGCCGGTGGACTTCTCGGACACGTCGACGGCCGCGCTCGAATACGCAATGGACGTCGCAGCCCGGAACGGCGCGTCGCTCGACGTGCTGCACGTGTGGGAGCTCCCGCCCTACCCGGCGATGGCGATGTTCCACGACGGCGATCCAGCCGACGACGTCGTGAACGGCGTTCCCTCCTTCGCGCAGCACGTCGCCGATCTCGCGACCGCCCAGCTCGACGACATCATCTCCGCGGCGTCGCGACCCGGCGTCGAGGTGCGTGGCCTCCTCGAGTCGGGCGACGCGCTCCGCGTGATCAAGGACACTGCAGCCGGGTACGATCTGATCGTGATCGGCGCGCACGACGAGCATGGCGCGAAGGGGATCTTCTTCGGCAACGTCGGCGATCGCGTGGCCGGTGAGGTCGAGTGCCCGGTCGTGACCGTTCGGGCGGAGCAGCACACGCCGACGCGGCGGATGCGAGCGTCTTCGGCTTCGCATCCTTGATCGAGAGCTTGATCGAGAGCTTGAGCGACAGCGCACTCAGCGCACCGGGATGACCAACACCGCGGCGCCCGCCCCGCGCACGACGCGCTCGGCCACGCTGCCGAGGAGCACGTGCGCGAGCCCGCGGCGTCCGTGCGACCCGAGCAGCACGAGATCGTAGCGCTTGGCGCGCGCGCAGAGCTCCTCCGCGGCGTCACCGGCGATCAAGTCGACGTGCACTTCGCCGCCGAGGATCACGTCGAGCTCTCGACGGGCCTCCCGGCGGACGTCCTCGGCCAGCTCCGCCGGTCCGGGGTGCCCCCATACGTGGATGACGTCGAGGGCCGCGCCATGTCTCGACGCGAGGGTCTTCCCCCAGGCGAGCACGGTGCGCGCGGACGGTGCGAGATCCACGGCCACGAGCACGCGCGCAATGTTCACCTGCATGGCCGCTCCATCTCGGCCGGATGTTCGCACGATCGCGCCGCGTAGCACGATCGCTCGACCCCCCCGCGTCCGAGCTGACGGCCGGCGAGACCCGAGCGCGGGCGCATCCGATCGAGCCACGCTTCGCCCTATTTCCGGGGGGATCGCCGACGCGGGCGATCGTCCGGGAAACGTGGCATCATCGCTTCGTCCCGGAGGGATCGATGCGTAACACTTTGTCCGCGCTGGTCGCGGTCTTCGCCACGCTTGCTTGTAGCTCCAGCACCAACAACCCCGTCTCCGCCGATGCCGGTGGCGAGGCGGGCGACGCGCTCGTCTCCGGAGAGACGTCCGGCGAGGGAGGCACCGGGACCGGCACCTGCGGAACCGAAGGGAGCCCCTGCTGCCTGATCGGCACCAAGTGCTCTTCGTCGCTCGTCTGCGAGGGTGGCACCTGCAAGAAGGTCACGAGCACGGGGACGGGGAAGAGCTGCTTCTCCGACAGCGAGTGCGCGAGCGGCATCTGCATCACCGTCGGATCGAGCTCGCAGAAGGTGTGCTCGACGTCCTGCACGTCGACCACCGGGTGCGTCAAGGGCTGGTCCTGCTCCTCGATCAGCGGCCGCCCCAGTCAGGTCTGTCAGTGCTACCGCGCGACCGAGACCTGCGACGGTCAGGACAACGACTGCGACGGGCAGATCG
>JBKJQC010000070.1:0-4003 GCA_046593995.1 Polyangiales bacterium | reverse complement strand
CCTCGCGCCACGTGCATTTGCGGAAGCCCTTCGTCCCAATCGCGTCGGCGATCTCGCGCGCAGAAAGCAACGCGCCGGTACGCCTCCCGCGTCGATCGGCCCGCTGCATCTTGTCGGTCGCGTAGATGCCCAGCGCGTAGTCGAACCCGAGCAGATCGACGTGATCGCGGAAGGGCTGGCTGTGACCGTAGAAGCTGTCGGCGAGGATGGTCCGGCCCGGCAAGCCCGCGAGCGAGGCCCGCTCGATCATGTCGAGCGCGAGCTCGTGCTTCGTCTTGAAGACGGCGTTGGCGGGGATCTTCCCCTTGAGGCGCAGCTCGCGCTCTTGGATCCACTCCTCAGGCAGGAAGAGTTCGAAGTCGATTGGGAGATGATGAGCCGAGGCGCTTGCGACGCTGAGGCTTACAGCGACCTGACAGTTGGCGATCTTCCCGGCCGAACCCGTGTACTGCCGCTTCACCCCGACCGAGCACTTGCCCTGCTTCAGGAAGCCGGTGTCGTCGATGATCATCACGTCGATGGGGGCTCGCTTCTCCATCTCCGCGATCGCGTACTTGGCGACCGAGAGTCGGACCGCGGCGTCCTCCCACAGCGAGTTCGCCACGAAGTGATGCAGACGCTGATGCGCCCCGCTCGAGCGGTTCTCGTCGCCCGACGCGCGCGCGGCGATCGGCTCCATGCTCTTGCGAGCGCCTTCACTCAGCAACCCGTGGGCGTAGGTCGCGAAGCCGGCACGGTTCTCGTCAGACCCGAGTTCCTTGCCCACCATCTCCATGAACCCAGCCAACCGCTGCAGCGTGCCGGAACCCGTGAATTTCGCCATACACGCTGGGTCTCACGCCGCCCGAGGCTGGGCCAAGTTTTCGGCGACACAGTAGTGCTAACTAAACTAGGCTCCGCACGCGTAGCGAAAGCGCGTCACGAAGACACGCGCACGGGAGGGCCCGCTGACGATTCCTCGATCGTACTCGATCGCCGTCACGCGGCCCTCGGCGTCGTACGTCCATCGTTTACCGTCCATCGCTACGACGCGGCCGCTCTCGTCGTAGACGATCGCGGAGCTCGTGGTCGTGCCGGTTCGGTCGACGGCTTCGACGAGGCGCATGCGCCCCGCGGCATCGAACGAATAGTTCTCTCGTCGCTGGAGAGCACCGTTGTGGCTCATCTCGGAAGAGACGAGCCGTCCACACGCGTCGTACGCGAAGGCGGTGACGTCCTCGGTGATCGAGAGCGGGTTTCCGTAGAACCCGCGCTCCACACGGACCCTGCGTCCCTGCGCGTCGAAGACCGTTCGAAGCCGCTCGAAGGGGCGACCGTCACAGGTCGTCGTCTGCTGGACCGGCGTCTCACCGTCGCCGTATTCCGACACCTGTTGGTAGCGGCGGCATGTCGGCTCCTCGTTCTCCTCGACGAAGAGCGTGACGCGCCCGCGCGCGTCGAGCTCGGTATGCTTCACGCGTCGAGAGCCAGTGATCGTCTCCCAGCCGTCGAGCGCCGTCGGCACACCCCTCGCGTCGTAGGTCCACGTCGCTTCCGCGACCTTGATCTCGCCGCCGCTGGTCGAGACCTTGAACGTGATGCGGCGCAGCGGTTGCTTCTTCGCCCGCATGGTCCACTCGCTGCGCTCGGTCACCACGCCGGCCGCAACCTGCTCCTCGCGCGCCAGCAACCCGGCGGGGTCGTACGCCCACCGTCGGCCGTAGTCCCCTGCGTCGAGCTCGATCAGCGGGTTGCCAGCGGCGTCGAACGACGCGCGCCGCGAAAGCTTCCCGTGCGACAGCGTGGTTGTCTCTGCGATCGCACCGCTCGGGTGATAGGTCGTATGCTCCTCGCCCTCGATGTCGCCGTCGATCGCGCGGTCGTATGCCTTGCGCAAGATCCGTCCAGCATCGTCGTAGCGGTAGTCGATCGAGAACGTCGCGGCCTCGCCGTAGGTGTACGGGAGCGACTCCGCGGGAGAGAGCAGAGGATGCTCGGTGCTCTCGAACACGAGCAACGGTCCCCGGGACTTGCGGGTCACGCGCCGCTCGAGCTCACCCGCTGCGCCGAGGGTCTCCTCGCGCACCACCTCGACTCCCTCGACGACCGCGCTGGTGCGGCGCGTCGTGCCGAGGACCACCGAGCCCTCGCCGACGGCCTCCTCGAGACAGGCGTTCGTCGGCGCCACCGGCGGCTCTGGCCGCTCTCCCGAGGTACAGACCGCCTTCTGCTCCACGGCGCGCGCGGATGGCTCGTCTTCGGAGATGCGGGCCGTGCATCCGTTCAGAGCGACGACACCGAGAAGGAAGCTTCGCTGGAGACGCGTCATGCAGCAGAGTCTGCCAAGCGGCGGCGTATCGACAATCTTCATTTCCGCGACGGCACTGTATGGTTGTTCGATACGAACGGACCCCTGCCCCGCGCTCTCGGCGCGGACGTCTGCGGGCATGCCGGAGTTCCTCCGCGAGAACGCTGTGGGGCGCTGGAGCTCGGACGTTCAGGCGCGGCTCGGGCTCGGCGCGTGTGCGTGAAACGCGCGCGGCTCGGTGGCGAGGCCGGCCAGCGGGAGGCCGAGCAGGGCGCGCAGCTCTCCGACCGTGCCCGCGAGCAGCCGCTCCGTAGTCGTGCGTGTCGTGGAACAGAGACGTTCCTGCGCCCGCGCGCCTGCCAGGCCGAGAGCTCCCCCTCGCCCGCGTGGTCCGTACCGAAGCCCGTGGCCACGTGGTGCAGGTCGTGCCAGCGAATCGCGCGACGGTGCGACGCCGGGTTCGGCACCGAGAATTTCACACCGAACAGCGACCCCTCCGTCGTCGACTCGTCGTACGCGCCCGTCGTGAACCCGTTCTCCGCGAGGTAGGAGGCGAGCGCGTCGCGTACGGACAGGCCGGGGGGCAGCGCATGCTCGGGACAGGTGCAGGATCGCGAATGGTTCAGGTTCATGTTGCTCCGGAGCGACGGCGCGTATTGGCTACGGGCTGTGCGCGGGATGGGCATGCGTCGAGTGGCTCGGCGGAGCCTGTGACGTCACGTGCCTCCACGTCGCTTCATCGACCACCTGCTGCTTCCAGGTCGCGTGGCAACTCGTGCAGGTTGTCAGCGTCGCGCTCAGCGCCACGAGCACGGCATCGCGATCCCGCCGCCTCGCGGCAGCCGCTATCCCGTCCGCCGTCTTGTGGAAGGCGATCGCTCGGTCCGTGAAGCCGGCTGCGCCAGCGCCCATGTGCGTGCACATCGCGCCCATCTGCTCGGAATACCCGAGGCGGGAGGCCGATCTCTCGATCGCGGCAAAGTCGGCCGTGCCGAGACCGGCGACGACCTCCTGCACGGCAGCGAGGTGGTCACGCATGTTCCGCTTCTGGTGATCCGCCATCATGGGCAGCAGCGGTACCGCGATGCGCGTGTCCATGCGGTCGAGCGCGTCCTGCGCGGTCGCGGGCGAGACCGCGGACGACGGTCCCGCCGCCGCCGACGCGGGTGCTGCGCCGGGCTCCGGCTCGGCCGCCTTGCACGAGAGCGTCGCCGTTGCGGCGAGGAGCGAGACCGTGAGCATAGCGAACCTCATGGCGAAACCTCCGAATCGAGCAAACGACGGACTTTCGAGACGTCCGACTCCGACTCCGGCGCCGGGCACGTGCGTCGACTTCGCGCGAACGTCCACCAGTTCGTGCGCGCGTTCGGGCTCCTCGCGACGGACCGCACGCCGTGCGGGACGCCGATCGCGTTCTCGTGCGCCTACGCCCTGATTCATCTCCTCGAAGCGAGTCGCCGGGAGGAAGAGCCGACGCAGCAGGAGCTCGGACGGGCGCTCCACATCGACAAGAGCAACGTCGCGCGCCTCTGCGCGAAGATGGAGCGCGACGGGTTCGTGAACCAGCGGCGCGCCGAGCACGATGGACGGTCGCGCCAGGTGTCGTTGACCATGAAGGGGAGGCGGCTTGGGGGTAGGAAATCCAAGCGTCCTCGGCGATCCCGGACGTCGAGTTTTCATAATCTTCGATCCGCGAAGCTCACGTCGCACGCTCTC
>JBKJQC010000059.1:0-4662 GCA_046593995.1 Polyangiales bacterium | reverse complement strand
GAGGGAGGATCCAGAGGTCTGCCGGACGAGGCGACCACGTCGATGACACCATGGCCGCCAAAACGTTAATGTCCGCGCGCGGCAGCACATGCTCGACCTCCCTCCGATCTCCTCGCCTCCCCGTCTCCCTGTTGGTCCATCGTGGAGGCGAGCGAAAGATTCACGACCTCTCACGGCTCACGGTCTACGCGTTCTCGAGACCGCGAGCCGTAGACCGCAGACCGTGGACTCTCTTCAGCGTCGCCCTTTGAAGCCCATCATGTTCTGCACGACGGCCTCGCTCTCCTCGGCGACCGCCTCCAGCTCTCTCTGACGGTCGGCGCAGTCCTCGCAGAGCTTCTTGGCCTTGCCCGCGACCTTCACGGAGACGACCGCTTCGACCTCGTCTCCGCATCCCTTGCACACCGGCATGGGGCCGAGCGTACGAGCGGCCCGACCTCTTGCGAAGAGCGGCTACTTGCTTCCGTCGAGAGGCACGTCGAGAGGCGCGTCGTCCGGTCCCGCTTCGCCCGGATCGGTGTCGACGCCGAGGCGTCCGAATTTGTGCGTGCCCCACACCATCGCGGCGAACCCGGCGAGCACGGCGGCGCTCGACAGATCGGACGCCGCCGCCGCCGTCCACGCGATCCCGACGCACGTCAGCACGGGACCGACGAACAGCGCGGTGCGGATCGGATCCTTCACGGGACCTCGCCCGCCTTTGCCCGTACGAGGAAAT
The DNA here is from genome assembly GCA_046593995.1 of Polyangiales bacterium. Taxonomy (GTDB): domain Bacteria; phylum Myxococcota_A; class Polyangia; order Polyangiales; family JADJMO01; genus JALHOE01. Next base: position 3,944 of record JBKJQC010000059.1, on the reverse strand, counting down.
CCGTGACGTCGCGGATCGTCCGGGCCTCGACCTCTTGGATCGACTTCACGACGCCCTTCTCGCCGCGCGGATCGGGGTCGTACTGGTAGTTCTGCTCGAGGAGGATGAGCATGCGCTCCTTCGAGTCGTCGCCGACGCCGCCGTGGACCCACAGCGCTCCGTCCTCGTACCCCTTGGGGGGCTTCGGCAGCTTCCCCTTGAGCTCCTGCTGCTCGTCCTGGCGCAGCCAGACGACCGACCAGCGATCGTCGGTGGCCGACACGTCGGCGACAATCGTGGCGCCGCCGCCGATCTTGATTTGCCGCCCTCCCTCGACCTCGTACCCCTCCTTGCGGAAGGCCTTCGCGATCCAGGCGCTCGCCGTGCGCTCGTCCGGCGGCTTGAGGACGTCCCATTCGGGATGCGCCTGCGCGCCGCCGCAGCCGCACAAAGTGCCGCCCACCATCGTGCCCGTCATCGTGAGGGCGATGGCGACCGAGAGCGCCGCGAGAGCCGTCCAGCCGAACCGAGTCAGCCGCGTCATGGTGGTGATCTACCATGGCGGCGGAAGCTCCGGTCCAAGAACGCGCGACCGCGCTCGCGCACCGAACCACGAAACTTCTCTGCGAGGTCCCCTTTGTCCGTTCGCACGCTCCTGCTCGCGCTGCTCGTGTGGCCCGTGTCGCTCGCGTCGGTCGCGTGGGTGGTCGCGGGCGTCGTCGCGGGCGTCGTTGCGGGATCGAGCGTCCCGGCGTGCACCCCGGCCAAGGCCCCGACCGGGGGCGCGACGAGGCCGATCGCGTCGTGGAGCGGTGAGGAGGCGGAGCTGTTCGACGACGGCATCGACATGGGCGCCCTCCCGGTGGGCGGTGGTGCTCCGCTCCGCGACCCGGCCAACGAAGAGCGACTCGCGAAGCGCGTCGATCTCGCCGACGGCGTCGTCGTCGGGAAGATCATCGGCGTCAGCAGCGAGCCCGTCGGGGATCGGAAGCGCTACCGGCTCGAGAGCGTAAACGAGAAGACCGTCTGGGGTACGGCGCTCGAGTCCCCTTTCGCCATCACAGTCGAGCCGGAATCGCCCGCGTTCGGGACCATCCGCGCGCACGACTCGAAGCTCATGGGGAAGAAGATCCTGGTCTTCTACAAACGGTACGCGGGTGAGGACGGCGACATCACGCACTACCACCTCGCCGCCGTGACCCCAGCCGCGCTCGAGGCCATCGAGCACCGGAAATCGCAGAAGCAATTCGAGTGAGGCGCACGTCCCTCGATTGACGCGAGGTGCGCTCGCGCTCATCTAGATCGCGTGGCCACCGTGAACATCGCCTCCCCACAGGACATCGAGCACATGCGTACCGTCGGGCGCATGGCCGCGGAGACGCTCCTGCTCGTCGGTGAGAAGATCCGCGCGGGCATTTCGACCGAGGACATCGACCGGCTCGTCGTCGAGGACACGCTGCGCCGCGGCGCGAAGTGCGCGCCCCTGAACTACCACGGGTTCCCGAAGTCGGTCTGCACGTCCGTGAACGAGGTGGTCTGCCACGGGATCCCCTCGCCGAAGCAGATCCTGAAGGACGGCGACATCATCAACGTCGACGTCACGACGCTCTACAACGGCTACCACGGCGACACGTCCGCGACGTTCTACATCGGGCGTCCCACCGCGGAGGCGAAGCGCGTCACCGAAGTCTCGCGCAAGAGCCTCGAGCTCGCGATCGCCGAGGTCCGCGAGGGCGCGCGCCTCGGCGACATCGGCGCCGCGATCCAGGAGTACGCCGAAGGGAACGGCTGCAGCGTCGTGCAGGCCTTCGTCGGCCACGGCATCGGCAAGAAGTTCCACGACGAGCCGAAGGTCAGCCACATCGGCAAGCGCGGCACCGGGATGCGCCTCCGCGCCGGGATGATCTTCACCATCGAGCCGATGATCAACATCGGAGCCCACCACGTCGACGTCCTCGACGACGACTGGACCGCAGTGACCCGCGACGGCTCGCTGTCGGCGCAGTTCGAGCACACCATCCTCGTGACGAAGGAGGGTTGCGAGATCCTGACAAAGAGGGATGCGCCCCTGAAGAACAGCGAAGGCGTCGCGTCGCTGCTCCTCTGAAGAGGTCCAGGGTCTAGGGTCTAGGGTCTAGGGTCTAGGGCGTCGAAGTCGCGTGGGCGTCACGCTTCGCTGCTCGTGCAGGCCCGGTCATCAGTCATCAGTCATCAGTCGTCCGAGACGAGAGCCGAGAGGGCTCACGGTGCGAGAGGAGAGCCGGCCGTGTCGTCTGTCTCGTCTCGGTCTCGGTCTCGTCTCGTCTCGCGCTGACGACTGACGACTTGCAGCGACACGCGAAGGCGGTGCGACTCGGGACCCTAGACGCTAGACCCTAGACCCTGGACCTCTTCATCACTTCCCGATGTTGGTCCGGAAGATCCACCCCTCTTGGGCATCGTTCTCCCCGAACTTCACATGGAACCAGTTGCCCGAGGTCCCGATCGCCGTGACCTTCGTGCCTCGTGCGAGGCGTCCGATCGGCTGACCGGTGGTGTTCGGCGGGTCGCGCACGATCGCAGTGTCGACCTGCACCGTCGCGACGCCGGTCACGCTCTTCTCGGAGACCGAGCCAGCCACTGCCGGCGAGGGGGCGGCGTTCGCGGAGATGGTGACGGCGTACGCGAGGACGTAGCGGACGTGGTCGTACTTGGCCTCTTGCGTGAAGAGCTCTTTCAGCGAGGTTCGCACGCATTGGAGGAGCGGCTCGATCGCCTTGTCGTCGCGGCGACCGTTCTTGTTCGTGCCGGAGCCCTTGCCCGCGACGACCTTGAGCGCCTGCTTCTTGAAATCGAGGTCGACCGAGAGCGCGAGCTTGCCGGTGACGCCTGCGACCGCGGGGCACGTCGCGAGCTGCTCGATGCGCGGGACGATCTGCGGATCGAGCCCGTGCTCGCCACACTTCGACGGCTTCAGCTCGGCCGCAGGAGGATCCTGGCAGTGCATCAGCGTCGACTTCGCGACGAGGACCGACGCGAGCGATGGGATTTCGACGCCGGCGTCGCTCGACGAGGCCAGACCCGCGTCGTTCGGGGTCGTCGCAGAGGTGGGCGGCGGCGTCGTGGGCTCCGCGCTGACGCTCGCGCTCGTGGCCGGCTCCTCGCCCTCGCCGCTGAAGCGAATCCCGCACGCACGCGGCCACAGCACGCCGAGTGCGAGCGCGCCGGCGGTGACGCCCGCGATGACCGCCCAGCGCGGCCGGTCGTGGGATGGATCGGGGCGCACCACCACCGCCCGCTCTCGGTCGGAGGAGCCGCCGCCTCGCCTGGGCCGGGAAACTGCCACGACCGGTCCCTACACGCGTTGCGGGGCGACCTGCAAGAAGCCAGGACCTGCTGGGGCTGTGGGCGGGATGCGCCCCCCTCGACGAAATGCCGCACCGCCGCGTGACCGGCGGCCCACGGCACGACGGAAAGCCCTAGGTTTTGCGGAACTGCGGCGGCACGGCGCCCGGGCGCATCGCTTGCTACGCTTCATGTAGCCATCGTGATCCGAACCCCCTCGCCCCACCTCCTCGCGAGACTTGCCCTGGCCGCCGGCGCGTTCGGCTCGGTCGCCTGTACGAGCGGCTGGGACGCCGAGCCCGAGACCCCGCGCAATGCGTGGGAAGACGAGTATCCCGGCCACAGCACCGTCGCACCGACGCCGGTCGCAGCGAAGACGGCGCCGAACCCGAGCACCGTCGACGATCACGATCCTGCGGCGGTGAGCACGTTCCGACCGGTGCTCTCGCCCTACGGCACGTGGGTCCAAGATCCCGCCTACGGCTTGGTCTGGGTGCCGGATGCGATGGCCGTCGGTCCGGGCTTCTCGCCGTACCTCACGGCGGGGCACTGGTCGTACACGAGCCAGGGTTACTACTGGAACAGCGACTACGCGTGGGGCTGGGCGACGTTCCACTACGGGCGCTGGGTCTGGGTCGAAG
>JBKJQC010000003.1:0-21984 GCA_046593995.1 Polyangiales bacterium | reverse complement strand
ACCGGAACCTCGTCATGGATGCCGCGGTGCTCGGCAAGTCGTTCACCGTCACCGGACTGGCCGCCGTATCGAGGCTCGACGAGGCCGAGCTCGCACGTAGGGTCGAGGCGCTTGACTTCCTAGTGCCTTCGGACCCGCGCGCGGTGCTCGAGGCCGTCACCGAAGGCTTGCGCAGCGGACAGGTCCACGTCACCGACCCGCGCTACTTCGGGCCGTACAACCCGGCGCCGAGCAACGTGTCGGTGATCGCGGCCGCGTTGGTCGCCGCGTTCAACCCGCAGCTCGCGACCCACAGTCACGCCGCCTGGCCGGTCGAGATCGAGACGCGCCTGATCCGCGCGTTCGGCGAGAAGCTCGGGTACGAGGACGCAGAAGGGACGTTCACGCACGGCGGCGCCGAGGCCAACGCCACGGCCGTCCTCGCCGCGCTGCACCACACCTTCCCCGTGGTCGCGACGCGCGGGCTCCGCGTGCTCGCGGGCGATCCGATGGTGTACGTCTCGGCCGAGGCGCACCCCACCATCGCGCGCGCTGCACGGCTCGCGGGCCTCGGGAGCGGTGCGGTGCGGGTGATCCCCGTCGACGCGCGCCTGCGCATGAAGACCAACTCGCTCCGCGAGGCGATGGCCGAAGATCGCGCGGCCGGGGCGTTGCCGTTCATGATCGTGGGGACGGCGGGCACGACGAGCGCGGGGACGTTCGATCCGCTCGACGAGCTCGCGACGATCGCAGAGCGCTCCGGCTGCTGGTTCCATGTCGACGCGGCCTTCGGCGGGCTCGCCGCGCTCGTGCCCGAGCTCCGTCCGACGCTCGACGGGATCGAGCGGGCCGACTCGATCACCTTCGATCCGCACAAGGCGCTCTCGGTCCCGCTCGGCGCCGGCATGTACCTCTCGCGCAGGACGGGCGTCCTCGACACCACGTTCCACGAGCATGCGGGCTACATGCCGAAGGACGCGTCGCGCGATCCATACGCACGCTCGATGCAGTGGTCGCGGCGATTCATCGGTCTCCCGCTCTTCCTCGCGCTCGCGACGTTCGGGTGGGACGGATACGCCGCCTCGCTCCGCCATCAGCTCGCGATGGCGGCGCGGCTCCGTGGACGGCTCGTCGAGAAGCGCTTCCGCATCGTGAACGAATCGCCGCTCCCGGTCGTCTGCTTCGACTCCCCCAAGGGGGAGCGCCGCCTCGATCCGCTCGCACGCGCCGTGATCGCCGAGGACGCTGGCTGGCTCTCGGTGACGCGCTTCTCGAACGGCGGGCGTGCGCTGCGCGCGTGCATCTCGAACCACCGCACCACGGCCGCGCACGTCGACGGTCTCGTCGACGCGCTCGTCCGCGCACGCGACACGCTGAGCTCCGCGCGATGATCCCGCCTACTCCACGAGAGGGCACTGTCGAGCGGTGGGCGTGGGACTACGTGAGCGCGGCTACGCTGCGTGAAAAGCTCGAACCGGGGCCGATCCCGGACGCGTGGGAAGAGGCTCCACCGGTCCGTCGACTCGCGGCGCCCGGTCGTCCGCCGGAGCTGCGCGTCGTCGGCAAGGCCGACAAGATCCGCGGCCTCACCACCGAGCGCGGTCGCGCGCGCGCCTTCCATGCGTTCTTCCACCACGAGCTGCAGGCCGCGGAGCTGATGTGCTGGGCGGTGCTCGCTTTCCCCGACACGCCGCGCGAGCTCCGTCACGGCCTCTTGCGCATCGCCGAGGACGAGGTCCGTCACATGCGCCTCTACGCGCGCGAGATCGAGCGGCTCGGTCAGCGCGTCGGAGACTTCACGGTGCGCGATTGGTTCTGGATGCGCGTGCCCGCCTGCGCGGACGCGGCGTCGTTCATGGCGGTGATGGGCCTCGGTCTCGAAGGCGCGAACCTCGATCACAGCGCGACGTTCGCCGAGCGCTTCCGCGAGGTCGGTGACGAAGAAGGCGCGCGGGTGCAGGAGCTCGTCGGCCGCGAGGAGATCGCGCACGTGCGGTTCGGCGCGCGATGGTTCGCGAAGCTCACCCACACGCGCGAGGGAAAGCTCGATTTCGAGTCGTGGACGCGCGCGCTCCCCCCGCCGCTCACGCCGCTCCTGATGCGCGGAAAGCCGCTCCGCCGCGAAGCGCGCCTGCGCGCCGGACAGCCCGCCGAGTTCCTCGACGCGCTCGACGCGTGGCTTCCTTCTCCGTGAAGGCCTGGATCCTCAACCTCGACGCCGATCTCGAGCTCGCCGGGCCGAGCGGCTACGCGCCGACGAAGAGCGTGCTCGCGGCCATGCGCCCACATGTCGAGACGCTCGCGCGCACCCTCCTCGCTCCGGGCGACGTGCTCCACGACCATCCCGCTGCGCGCGGGCGCATCGGGCGCGCGTTCTGTCCGACGCCGCGCGCCATCGCGGCGCTCTCCAGCGCGGGCGCCCTTCTCGAGCCGCACCCCTCGGTCGAGGTGTTGCGCCGGGTGAACTCGCGCGCGTTCTGTGCGGAGCTCGGACAAACCCTCCCGGAAGCGACGTTCGTCCGCGACCTCGCGACCGCCCGCGAGATCCTCGCGCGGCCCCCGCAGTCGTCCGACGCATGGCTCGTGAAACGCGCGTTCGGCATGGCCGGCCGCGGACAGCGGGTGGTGCGCGTCTGCAGCGAGACCGATCTCGCGTTCGTGCGCGCCGCGATCGCGGACGGCGTGCAGATCGAGCCGCAGCTCACGATCGACCGTGAATACGGGCTCCACGGCGTCCTCGCCGCCGACGGGACGTTCGTCCTCGGCGCGCTCGTCCGGCAACGGTGCGACGCGCGCGGGGCGTGGCTCGCGAGCGAGCGCGCCCCCATCCGGGAGAAGGACGAGCTCGACGTCGCCGAGCGGCTCGCGGACGCAGCGCGTCTCGTCGCGCGCGCGCTCCACGGAGCGGGATACTTCGGCCCTTTCGGGATCGACGCGTTCGTCTACCTTCACCGAGGTGAGCGCCTCCTCCAACCGCGGAGCGAGATCAACGCGCGCTATTCGATGGGGTTCGGCTGCGGCTTCGACGGATGAGGCCCGAGTTGTGATGGACCGGGGCCGTCAGCGCGGACGCCGCTTGCCGTCGCGTTCCGAGGACGGCGGCCCGATCGTAGCGTCCTCGGGCGGAACATAGGCAGGCATGCCGTCGCTCGGCGTCGTCAGGATCGACTGCGCTTGCTTGTAGCGCCCCCAGCAGCCGGGGCATCGCCACTCGAGCGACAGCGCACCGTCACGCGCGATGCGTCGCGTCAGTCGCCAGCCGAAGCGACTACTGATGAGCGTGTACTCCGTCTCGACATCGGGGGACCGAGCCCGGCAGTCGCAGCACTCGTACGTGTTCTTCATGGCCTCTTCCCCCATACGAGACCGGAGCATGAGATGAGAAACGGCCGTGGTGGCGGAGCGCTTAAGCCTTGACACGAGCTCCGGTCTCGCGACGCGGCGCGATGAGACGCGTCCAACGGACGTGGGACGCGGGCTGTACGCCATGGAGCACGCCTTCTCGTGCGTGTGGTCGGTCGCCGAGGTGGCCGTCGCCTGCGCGCGCCGTCGCGAGCTGAAGAACCCACACGCGCAGGCGCTCGGAGACGACGTGCGAGCGCGCGGCTTCTACGTCGACGTCGAGGACCGTCCGGCGATGCGCGAGCGGCAACGTCCGTGGCCCGAGCCGCGCATGGTGGTCGGCGAGAGCGCCTACCGCTTCGTCTCGGAGGTGCTCGAGGGCCCCTCGACGAAGAAGCGTCGGAGGCACCGGGTCCTCGCGCGCCTCCAGCCCGCGCAGCACACCCGTCGCGCGCGGAAGCTCCTCGTCGTCCTGCACTGCTACGGCGTGCCGTGGCCCGGCGCGATGGAGCGCTTCTTCGGGATCGATCGCCTCGCGGACACCGACGTCGCGTACGCCATCATGAACCACCACCAGCGCGGGTCGTATCCGTTGTGGCCGGGAACGGGGTTCACCAGCGCGAACCCAGCGTGCATGCTCGAGAACCTGCGCGCGGCAGTGTCGGGGGCGCGCACGCTGATCCGCGGGCTCCGTCACGCACGTGGCTACGATCACGTGAGCGTCCTCGGCTACTCGATCGGCGGCCAGCTCGCGATGCACGTCGCCAACACCGAGCCGATCGAGCGCCTGCTCCTCTATTGCCCCGTCGTGAGCGTGGAACGCGTCTCGCGCGAGCTCGGCCTCATGCGCAACACGCACCCCTGGCTCATGAAGGCCGCGCGCGCGATCGATCCGAGCTATCGGCCCGAGCTCCTGTCCGCGGGCGATCCGCTCCAGTACCCGCTGAAGATCGCCGAAGACCGCGTCTCGGTCTTCGCGCAGCGCTACGACGCGATGACGCCGATCGCGCACGTGCGGACGATTCGCGACAAGTACCCCGACGTGCGCTGGCACGAGTTCGACGGTACGCACGTCGTGCCCTTCGGCCGCGCCCAGGTCCGCGCGATCGTGCGCGACGAGCTCTCCTAGCGGGCGCGCGACAGCAAGACGGCGTGCACTGCGACCGCGATCGTCAGGCCGATCGCGGTCAGCACGTGGGATCGCCGCCGCGGCACGCGATCGCGGAGCTTCGGGTCGCGCAGGCGCAGACCGAGGCCTGCGTGCGCCACCATCACGCAGAACGCTCCGGCGCCCGCGAGGAGCGCGAGCTCGCCGCCCCCCACGGCGGCCTCCGACCCGAGCGCCGGCAGCACCAAGAGCGTGTGGAGGAACGCGGCGAACGAGGTCGCGAGCCCGATCACGACGTGTCGCTTCACGCTCGGCGCGGTGGGCGGCGCGCGCTTGCGGGTCGCGATGCGCGGCGCGAGGACCGCCACGGCGGCGACCACGATCAGCACCGCCGCGATCCACCCGCTGACTCGTGCCAACACGATCCGGGGCTGTCGCACGTCGGTCGTGCGTCGTCGACCGTCAGCGCGCCTCGCCCGCGCGGAGCTCGGCCCCATCCGTCGCCGCGCGAAGGCACGGTCCTGAGCCGAGCGCCTCGACGAAGGCGCGCATCGGTGCTCATCTTATTTTCGATGGACCTCGCGAACGCGCATCCCTCGATCCGCGCCCTCGTCCAGCGGTGGGAGACGCAGATCGAAGAGCTTGCGCGACGACAGGTCGGGCGCGGTCAGCCGCTCGGCGCGCTGGTCGTCTTCGTGCTCGACGTGCAGAGCGATCTCGGGAAGCTGCTCGCGCCGCCTGAAGCGACCAAGGACGGCGTCGCCCTCTTCGCCACGTCGATCGAGGCGGCCGCGCGGCTGCTCTCGCAGGTCGACCCAGCGATCCTCGCGGTGCTGCGCGAGACGCCCGGCGAGGACGACGTGCGTGCGGTGCTCGCGACGACGGAGGCCTCCGTGCTCACGCACGTCACCATCCCCCCCGCCGCGATCGGTACCGCATAGGGTCTTGGGTCTAGGTCGAAACCGCGACGACGAGCGCCTGTCGCACAGCTTCGCCGCCTGCTCGCCGACGCAGCAGAACCGTCGCTGAACAGGGAGGCGGGGAGGCGGGGAGATCCCATACAGTGCTGCCGCGCGCGTGCTGCGACCGCCATGACGCTCGCGCATGCGAGAGCGTCGTCGCATTCAAGCCGAGATCGGCAGACCTCTCGAATCTCCCCGCCTCTCCGCCTCCCTGTTGACCGGCCGTCGGGCGAGAGTCAGCGGCGTGACGCTGAAGCGACTACGAGACGCCCTCTCCGGCCGTGCTGTCGAGAATCGCGCTCGGCTCGTCGGACGCTCTCTGGACGCTCTCGTCAGGCGACGGCGCTTACGTCGGCCGGCGGCCGTACGGTCGACGCGGGCGCCTCGCGGACGTCGATCTGCAAGAGCTTGCGGATTTCGTGGTGACGTTCGGACACCGCGAAGCGGATCAGATCGCGGAGCTTGTCTGCGGGGGAGAGATCTCCCGCGACGGCCGGCTCCATCCGCACGATGCGCGCAGCGAGCGGCAGATCGCCGGTGACCGCAATCGCCGCGCGCAACGCGGTGAGCTCCGATGCGTGCATCCACATGGACACGTCCGCGCGGCCGCTCGCTTCGGCGAACCGCTTCGCGGCGACGGCGAGGAGCGCGCGCGACCCGGGCTCCATCGCGGACGCGAGCGCACGTGCGATGCGCACGAGCTCGTCGCGCGAGATGCCCGGCTGCGCCTCCGGCTCGGCGCCGAGGCCGAGCGACACACCGGCGACGAGGAACGCGCGCAGCTGGGTTTTCGACGGGAAGTGTGCGCGCATCGCGTGCTCGTCGGTGAGTGACACGAGGTGCTTCGCGGCGAGGAACCCGATCTCCCCCTCCGTCCAGCCGTCGAGGAGCGTGGCTCCGAGCACGGTCGTGGCGCGCTCGGCGGGCACGGGGGCGAACGCGCCGGGGAGATCGCGGCGGAGGCGCAGGAGCGGCGGCTCGATCCCGAGGACCTGCGCGACGCGGAAGAACGCCCATGCAGCGGGGTGCGAGGGCGCCTCGGGATCCTCGGCGGCGACGTCCGCTGTCGCGGTTCCCATCCGCGCCTTTGCGACCCGCGCGCCGTCTGCGATGACCGCGAAGATCGCCGAGATCGAGCGGTCGAGATCGGGATGCGAGAGGAGCTTCTGGAAGCACCCCGGCAGCAAGCGCGCGCCGAACGGCGGGAGACCGCTCGGGCGCTCCGCGTCGTAGCGCGCGCGGATCTCGGCGTCGGCCGCCCCGAGCGCGACCAACGTGGACGCCGTGAGCCACGCGCGATCGAGATCGCCGCGCCGCAGATGAAGCGCGTGGAGAGCGCGGTGATGTTGCACGACGAGCGGATCGCGATCGATCGCTCCCAGCAGCTCCGCGACCGCGAGGTCCGAGCGATCGGCCGTCTCGTAGAGCTGCGCGACGATGCGGCGCTCCTGCTCGTCGTCGGGACGGAGCGCCGACGCCATGCGGAACGCCTCGATCGCGGCCGCCGGCTCCAGCAAGCGATCGCGGTAGATGAGACCGAGCGCGTGCCAGAGACGAAACTCGAGGTCGACGGCCCCGAGCCGCCGCGCGCGCAGGACCATCTTGCGATACGCGCGCTCGAGGTGGCGGAAGTCCTTCTTCCGCGTGAGGATCGTCTCGAGCGCACGGAACGCCTCGAGCGCGAGCGGATCGTCGTCGAGCGCGCAGTCGAATAGGTCCACCGCGCGACGATCGTCGCGGAGCTCGTCGCGCTGCACCTTGGCCGCAGCGATCAGGTACTTCGCGCGGCGCGCCGGATCGGGATCGAGGGCGACGATGCGCTCGAGCGCGCGCGACACACCGCGGAAGTTCCGCAGCGCCTGGTGATGCGCGAGGATCTCGTGCAGGACCGCGCGATCCTCCGGCTCGATCGCCAAGAGGTGCTCGAGCGCGTCGATCGCGCGCGCGCGGTCGTTCGCCTCGTTCAGCCAACGATCGGCCGACGCGCGGAGGAACGTGCGCCGCGCCTCGGGCTCGTCGACGACCCGGAGCACGATCTGCTCCCACGCGGCGACCGAAGTCCAGTCGCGCAGCCCGACGGCGATCGCGAACACGGCCTCGATCACGCGGCGATTGCCGGGGTCGATGGCGAGCGCCTGCTCGAGCTCGCGCGTGGCCGAGCGTCGATCTCCGAGCGACGCCTCGAGCTCCGCGAGCCGCGTCAGCACCGTGACGCGCGCCTCGAGGTTCTCCGGCGGGATGGTCGAGAGCACCATCCGCTGCGCAGCGAGCGCGTCGGAGAGCGAGCCCGCGGCCGCCGCGCTGTCCGACAGCGCGGACATGACGCCGGGAGCCCGCGATCCGAGCTGCACCGCGCGCTTGTAGCTCTCGTGCGCCTTTTCGTGATCGCCGCGCGTCGCCGCGATGCGACCTTCGAGCTCGAGGATCCGACGACGCTGCTCCGGCGGACGCGAGGCCCGGGCGAGGGGCGAGAGCGTCGACGCCGCGTCGTCCCAGCGGGCGGCGGCGATGTACGCCTCGGCCACCGCGAGCGCGGCGACGGTGTTCTCGGCGTCGAGCGAGAGGGCTTCCTCGAACGCCTGCAGCGCGCCGGGCTCGTCGCCGAGGCGCTCCCGGCGCAGCACTCCGAGCTCCACGAGCAGTCGCGCGCGCGTCGCGTCCCCGGCCGTCTGCCGCTGGAGGCGATCGAGGAAGCGTGCGGCGGCGTCCCAGTCCTCCGCCTCGAGCGAGAGCGTTCGCGATGCGTCGAGCGCGGCGAGGTGCGAGGGCTCGAGGTCGAGCGCCTGCAGGTAGATGCGTCGCGCAGTCGGCCTGTCGGCCAGCACGGTGCGATGCTGGTTCGCGGCGAGCACCAGCGCGTCTGCGTCCTTCCGCCGCGCGGCGCTGTGGACCATCACGGCGAGCGACGACGGCAAATCGCCGGCCGCGGCGTGCGCGCGTACCAGCACCTCGAGCACCGTCGCGCCGTCGGGCGCGAAGCTGCGAGCGCGTTCGAGGACCTCCACCGCGCGCGTCGGCTGCGACAGCTCGTCGAGCGCGATGCGTGCGATCGCAACGCACGCCTCGGCGCGCGCGTTCACGTCCGAGAGGGCCTCCACGGCGTGCTCGAGCGTCTCGATCGCCGCGTCGAAGGCGCGCAGCTTCGACTGCAGCCGCGCTTGCATCAGGTACGCCTCGGGAGCGTCGGGCTCGTCGAGCAGGAGCTCCGCGAGACGCGCCGCTGCACGGGCCGGATCGCAGAACTCCTCGTCGAGGATGCGCGCGATGCGCAGCGTGGCCACCGCGCGATCGAGGTCGCGATCGTGCACGAGGCGCGCCTCGATGACACGGATCAGGTCGGCGTGGCTCCCACGGGCGCGGTACACGCGATCGAGCGCGCGCAGGATGTTCGTGTCGGTGGCGTCCGCGGTCCGCCCTTCCTCGAGGATCGACACCGCGCGATCGAGCTGCCCGAGCTCCTCGCAGACCGCGGCGAGGAGCACGCGCGCGGGGTTGAGCCGCGCGAACACGCTGCCCCCGACGAGATCCTGGACGTAGCTCGCGACGCTCTCGAGCGTGCCGCGCTCCCGATGGAGCTCGATCAACCCGGCGAGCGCGGCGAGGTCGGTCGGATCGAGCGCGAGCACCCGCTTCCGCGCGGCCTCGAGCGCGTCGCCCGCGTCGTTCGCGCTCTCGTGGCGTGCGGCGACCAGGCGCTCCCACGCGCGCGCGATCTGCGGATCCGCCGGTGCGAGGCTCTTCGCCTTCTCGAGGCGCGCAGCGGCGTATTCGGGATGGCCGGTGCGCGCGTACCAGTGCGCGGTGTGGAGCAAGAGCGTCACGCGATCACGCGGGCGAGCGTCGAGCGCGGACGACTCCGTGAACGCGTTCAGCGTCTGTAGCGCATGGGCGAAGCGATCCGTCGCGTCGGCGAGCGACTCGGCAGCGCGCAGGATCGCGAGGTCGTCCGGCGTCTCGAACAGCGCCTCGACGAGGAGCTGCAGCGCGCCCTCTTCGTCGTCGAGATGCTGGTAGAGAACGCGCGCGAGGGCGCAGAGGATCTTCGCGCGGCGCACCGGCTCGCGGATCGTCTCGAGCTGCTCGGTGTAGAGCTCCGCGAGGTCCGACCAACGTCCGGCCGCTTCGTGCGTCTTCGCGAGCTCCTCGAGCGCCCACAAGCTGCCAGGATCCTCGCTCGAGCTACGCATGCCTCGAGCCATTGCAGCGATCGCGCCGCGCGCGAACGGCCGCCGTGTGACGTCGATTAACCCCATGCAGGAACGCGCAGCGTCCGCCGGGGGTGTAGGAGTCCGATCTCACCGCGAGGCGATTTGCCCTCGAGCGTCACGGCGATGTGTCGGAAGGGAGGTATTTTCTCCTCACTCCACGAGATCAAGCGAGATCGAGGATGAAGAGCCAGGTGGCAGCGCGCGCTACACTGGCACGATGCGCGCGCTCGTCCTCGCAGTCCTCGTGACCGGGTGCACTTCGACGGCTCCTGCCGAGAGCGAGACCCGCGAGGACGCCGCGCCAGATGTCGTGGCCGGCGATGTCGTGACCGGCGACGTCACGACCGAAGACGTCACGATCGCGTCCGACACGCGCGCGCAGGGGGGCGTCGACAGCACTGTCACCGTGTCCGACACGAGGGCCACGTCCGACGTCTCGAAGTCCGAGGTCGCGAGCGACGTCGGTGTGCCGACGGATACGAAGCCGGTCGACGCAGGTCCTGTGCTCGATCCCGACGGCGTTGCGATGCTGCACCCGACGAACCCTGCCGGGAAGTCGTTCCGCCTCGGCACCTCCGACCCGAACAGCACGGCGAACTTCGAGATCGAGCGAGGTACGACTGCGACGAAGAAGACGAGCGGCGCCCTCGTGTACTGGAACGTCCCCTCGCATGCGCTCAACTACGCGAGCGGAGGCACCGGCTGGACGACGCGCTTCCACATCTACGCGAGTGGCACCAAGACGCAGCTCTACACCTGGAAGACGCAAAATGGGTGGCTCGCCACGCCCGACGACCTGAAGAACCAGGAGTTCACCGTCTACGTGCGCGGGCACGTCGTCCTCGACGCACCGCGCGCTGCGTTCTCTCTCAAGATCCGCGGCGGACGTCACACCACCGACGGCGATCTCGGATCGTGCACGATGATGCTCTTCGCCGGGAAGGACACGAGCGGGATCGCGCGCTTCGGCAAGGAGCTGACGCACCCGACCTACGACTACGTGAAGCTCGTCCCCGCGCTCCCCGACAGCCTGACCGACAACGTCTGGATCGGGCTCAAGCTCGTGAGCTACCAGCGGCCGACCGAGCCCACGAAGGTGCAGTACTTCCTCTACGCAGACGTCGATCCGTTCGACGCCGCAGGCAAGCCGAAGAACGGTTGGAAGCTCTTCTCCTCGTACGAGGACGTCGAGGGAAAGGACACCGGCGACTACACGAAGCTCGCCGACTGGGGCGGCATGATCACGACCCTGCGCACCGACGGCCTACGCGACGTCGACTTCGCGTGGATGTCGGTGCGCGAGATCACGCTGCCCTGAAGAGGTCTAGGGTCTAGGGTCCAGGGTCTAGGGTTCGAGAGGGCGAGGCGTTGAAACGTCGCCGCTGACCAGTCGCTTCGGACTCGACTCTCGGCGCACGGGTCTCGATCTCGTCGGACCCTAGAGGGTCTAGGGTTCGAGAGGGCGAGGCGTTGAACGTCGGCGCTGACCCGTCGCTTCGGATCGACTCTCGGCTCACGGGTCTCGATCTCGTCGGACCCTAGACCCTAGACCCTAGACCCTAGACCTCTCTCACTGCGGCATCGGGGCCGGCTGCATCGGTGGCAGCGGCTGCGTCGGTGTCGTGCCCGGAGGGAGCGGCTTCTGCGGCGGATACGTTGGCGGTGCGCCGGTGGGGACAGGTTGCGGGGCGGTGCCGGTCGGCGGCGGTGGGGGCCCCGGATACGGCATCGGATCCCACACCGTCGGCAGGGTCGGCGCGGGGTGCGGCGGCGGCATCGGCGAGCTGGTCGGCTTCGGCTCCGGCGCGATCGCTGTGGTCGCGGTCGGCGGCGTGATGACCGGCTTGGATGTCTCGGTCGCACGCGGTGCAGGCGGCTTCGCGCCCGTCGAACCGCGCTCCGGCGGCGTACCTGCGCAGCCGCATGCGAGTGCGAGGACGAAGAGAGCGCGCATCACGCGCGCTTCCGGAGGAGGCCCTCCTGCGACGTCGACGCGACGAGCCGGCCGTCGCGCGTGAAGACGCGACCGCGTACGAGACCACGCGCGCCGTGCGCCGCGGGGCTGTCGATCACGTGCAGGAGCCAGTCGTCCACGCGGAACGGCTGATGGAACCACATCACGTGATCGAGGCTCGCGACCTGCATCCCGGGCGTGAGCCACGAGACGGCGTGCGGAAGGAGCGCGGTCGTGATGAACGAGTAGTCCGACGCGTAGGCCAGGAGATAGCGATGCAGCGCGAGATCGTCGGGGAGCGCGCCGACGGTCTTGAGCCACACGAGCCGGAGCGGTGGCTTCGACACCGGGTGGAACGGGTCCATCATCGGATCGACGGGTCGGAGCTCGAACGGCCGACCCGCCATCGCTCGCTCGCGGATCATCGGAGGGATTCGGTCCGCATAGGCCGCGAGTCGTTCCTGCTCGGACGGCAGCGACTCTGGTGCGGGCGCCTCGGGCATGGCGTCGTGATGCTCGAACCCCGACTCGTCGATCTGGAAGGATGCGGCGAGGTTGAAGATCGCCTGGCCGTTCTGGATCGCGACCACGCGGCGTGTGGTGAACGACGATCCGTCGCGGATGCGATCGACGTCGTAGACGATCGGCTTCTTCACGTCGCCGGGCCGCAGGAAGTACGCGTGCAGCGAGTGGACCTGTCGCTCCTTGGGCACCGTCTGCACCGCGGCCGAGAGCGCCTGACCGAGCACCTGACCGCCGAAGACGTTGCCCCAGCCGAGATCCTGGCTCTGTCCGCGAAAGAGGTTCTCTTCGATCTTCTCGAGCGCGAGGAGTTGCACGAGCTCTTCGAGCAGCGTCGACATGCGCGGGAGACGGTAGCGCATGCTCATGCGTCTCGCCGGGTGGTAAGAATGGAGGATGCGCTGGCTCGTGGTCGTGCTGCTCGGGTGCGGGTGCACCTCGGGCGATCCCGACGTCGCCGGCGAAGGGCAGGCGGACGCGAAGGCGGACACGAACGCGCAGGCGGACGCGAAGGCGAACGCGCAGGCGGACGCGAAGGCGAACGCGCAGGCGGACGCGGACGCGAACGCGCAGGCGGATGCGGATGCGGATGTGAGCGTGGATGGGTGGGGCGATGGCGGTGCTTGTCCGATCGACATGGTCGCCATCCCCGACGCGTGCATCGATCGCTACGAGGCTCCGAACGTCGCCGGCGCGAAGCCGCTCGCGATGCAGACGGCCGTCGATGGCGTCGCGTGGTGCACGACGCGCGGGAAGCGACTGTGCACCGAGGCCGAGTGGGTGCGCGCGTGTCAGGGCGCCGCGAAGAACCCTTATCCCTACGGGACCACGTATGCGAAGGGGCGCTGCACCGACGACAAAACCTGGAAGTCGCCCAACTGGACTGTCCTCGGGACGTGGCCGAGCGACGCCGGCAAGACGGAGGCGGACCGCCTCTACCAGGCCGATCCGAGCGGCAGTCGGGCGGGGTGCATCAGCGACGACGGCGCGATCGATCTCACGGGCAACGTCGCCGAGTGGGTCGTGCGGTCGTTCCCCAACTCGAACGACTACGAGCACGTGATGAAAGGGTGCTACTGGGCTGGGTGCTTCGGCGGATCACCCCCGAGCTGCGCGTTCGTGAATCCGGCGCACCCAGGCACGTTCCGCACGTACGAAGCAGGGTTCCGCTGCTGCATGTCGCGCTGAGGCTCGAGGCTCTGCAAGTGACGTAACGACGCGCGACGCGACTGCGCCGCGACTCTCGGCCGGGCGCGGCACCCAGGGTGCAAACGGCTGGGGCATGAGCACGCGGACGTTCGTGATCTCCCCGCTCGGCGTGCTGCTCGGTGCAGCTGCGTGCGCGGGATCCGGTCCCGTGGAGAACGACCGCCCCACGCGCACGGATCTGGACGTGTCCGAGCCTGCTCCGCCCCCAGCTCCGCCCGAGGATCACGCGGAGGGGGGTGGGGGGGAGGAGGTCGATCGCGGGACCGGTGCTGCCGCGACGTGCGCGTTCCGCGACGGCCCGTCGGTCGCGACCGCATTCGGCCCTGGCTGGAGCGCTCTTCCGAAGTCGAGCAGCGTCGGGATCGCCGGACGGCTCCGTCACAGCGCGGTGTGGACCGGGCAAGAGATGATCGTCTTCGGCGGCGGAGCGCTGTCCGACGGCGGCGTCGTCGCTGCCGCCGACGGCGCAGTGCTCCGACTCGCGGGAGCGAAGCCGCACTGGAAGAAGCTACCGGAGTGGCCCCTCGAGGGCGGGCGCATCGGCCACACCGCGACGTGGACCGGCCGACACATGATCGTGTGGGGCGGGTCCGACGCGCTCCGCGGATCGATCCTGCCGCGTCACACCGCGGCGCGGAACGATGGCGCGCTGTTCGATCCCTGCACGGGTGTCTGGGCGAAGATCGAGGGGTCGCCGCTGTCGCCACGCTACGGGGCGACCGCGGTGTGGGCCGAGAGCACGCACGAGCTGATCGTCGCCGGCGGCAACGGCGTCGACGAGGCCGGTCTCGGCATCGTCCTTCGCGACGCCGCGGCGTACGACCCGACGACCGGCATCTGGCGCAAGCTCCCCGACGCTCCCCTCGCGCCGAACGGGCACGGCGTGTGGGACGGCACGCGCGTGGAGATCGTCTCGTCCCCGTCGGTGCTCGTCTTCGATCCGCGGAAGAACCAGTGGGACACGGTCCGCACCCGCATCGAGCCGAGCACGCAGCTCTTCGAGGTCTTCGCGACCGGAGCGCTCGGGAGCTCACTCCTCGTGGGCGAGATGTCCGGGATGGAGATCGCGACCTGCGAGGACGACGCGATCCACGTGCTCCACTTCGCCGGCACTTCCACCGGAATCGGCGCGCGAACGCTCGCGCATCCTTCGCGCGAGATCCTCTCCCAGCAGCCGCGCAGCGCCGCCGCGACCTGGTACGCGAACGGCAAGCTCTTCACGTTCGGTGGACGCGGGTGCGGCCCGGCCGGGTACCTCGGCGACGGCGCGGTGCTCGACGTCGCGAGCGACACCTGGTCGGCGATGCCGGCCTGGGACCTCCCCTACGAGGGCGCGCGCGACGCGGCGACCGTCGTGTGGACGGGGCACTCCGCCGTCATCTACGGCGGCTTCCGCTACGCGCCCGGTCCCGGGCTCCTCGACGATGCTTCCGTCTTCACCCCATGAATACGTGACTGAAAGCCCATGACCGCCACCACCTCGTCCCCCGAAGTCGCCACGCCGCCCCCGCGGTCCAAGTCCCATCTCGTCGCGCTGATCGTTCTCGCACTGATCGGCGTCGCGTTCGCCGCGCGCATCCGCTCCGGAGGGTTCATCCCCGGCGACGATCGCATCTTGCGGTTCTTCGCCGGCCTCGAGGCGTTCGCGCCGAAGGTCGTGACGAACGTCGTGAAGCTCACGAGCTGGCTCGGCTCGGTCCTCTTTGTCGGCCCGCTCTCGATCTATCTCGCGCGCAAGTACATCCGTCGCTCCCGCCACGTCGCGTACGTGCTCCCGATCGCGGCGATCGGCGCGAGCTTCGTGCATCTCTTCATCAAGATCGGGCTCCCGCGGCTCCGTCCGACGCTGTTCGCTGCGCTCGTGAAGGCGCCGGGGGAGGGGACCTTCCCGAGCGGTCACGCCGTCAACTCGGCGGCCTTTGCGATGGCCGCTTGGCTCGCGGTCGAGCGCCTCGCGCCGCGATGGTCACGCGCGTTCGGTCTCGTCGCGTGCGTGCTCGTCGCGTGGGTCGGCTGCACGCGCCTCTACCTCCAGGTCCACTGGCCGTCCGACGTCGTGGGCGGCTTCGCCATCGGCGCCGCGTGGGCGCTCCTCGTCGATCAGATCGTGCGTCTCATCCATCGCGAAGCGTGAGCCCGAGGTTCCGGGCCATCGTCGTCCACGTGCTCCCGGCTCCTCGGGGGGCCACGAGCACGCTCTTCGCCGGGTCGAGCCCGTGCCGTCGCGCGAACGCGACCCACAGTCCGGGCAGCGGCGGGCGGCACCAACAGACCGGCGACCCGCTGTCGTGTGCGCAGAACCCGACCTCGATCGTGCGCCCCGTCTCGAGCGCGAGCGCCTCGCACAGCGCGTCGGGACGCGCGCCTCCTGCGCTCCACCCGACGACGAGGATCGGCCCTTCGGGGAGCGCGCGCAGCACCTTCGCCGCGTCGTCGCCGAGGAGCTCGAGCGCGATGACGCTGCCCGTTCGATCGCCGTGCGTGCGACGCGCGAACGGGATCACGTCGATCGCAGAGAACCCTTCGTCCGGCGCCGGGCGCTCGAGCTCGCGCACCATGCGGAACAGCACCGTCGGCGCCACCATGTTCGGATCGGCCTTCGCGGCCTGGGCGAGCTCCTCGGGTTCGAGCAGACGTCCATGCCGCTCGAGCATGCGCACGACCACGTTGGTCTGCGCCTCGTGCAGCGGCGTGTCGACGAGCACGCAGCGCGCGTGCGCCTCGTGCCGGTGCGCGATCGCGACCACGTCGCCGCGCGTCGCGCGTGACACGTAGGTGTTGTCGAGCACGATGCGCTGGGCGCCGGCCGCGAGCCGCGTCTCGAGCATGCGGGTGATCCCGCGCAGCGTCCCCCCGACGGTGTCGCGGTTCAGCCGCTCGTACCCACGCGCGACCCACTCCGCAGCGAGGTTCGACTTGCCAGCGCCGGGCACCCCCATCAAGAGAACGACCTCGCGCGAGCTCTCGATGGGGACGCGCGGCGGCACGCGCAGGCGGCCGAGCCCGGGAAATCGCGCGTCGAGCGCGAGCAACGTCGCGTCGTCGAGCACGAGCGTGGACGCGGCCATCGCGTCGCGCGCGGTCTCGGGGCGTCGCGCGCCGACGAGCGGCAGGATCGCCGGGTGCACTGCGAGCAGGTACGCGAGGAACAGGCGCGCCGGCGAGATCCCGAGCTCGCGTGAGAGGCCGGAGACGACGCTGTCGCGATGGAGGCGCGCTGCCCGCGCGGGTCCGCCGAGCGGCGAATGCGCCAAGAGAGGGATCCCGAGCTCGCCGACGCGTCGGACGAGCCCGCTCCGCGCGGCCGCATCGTCGTACGCACCGAGCGCGACCTGCACGGCGGAGATCTGGGTGATGCTCGTCGCCTCCTCGAGCTGCGCGACGCTCACGTTGCACAAGCCGATCGCGCGTGTGTGCCGGTCCTCGACGGCGCGTGCGAGCGCTCGCACGCTCGTGGCAAAGGCCGTCCGCGGATCCGGCGCGTGGAGCAGCAGGAGATCGATCGGCCGACCGAGCGCCGCGCGGCTCCTCTGCGCGTCCTCGAGGATCGTGCTCGCGCGCCCGTCGGGGACCCACGCGCCGTCCGGGCGTCGCATGCCGCACTTCGTCACGACGAGCGTGGAGGAGCCTACCGACGCTTCGCCGACGAGTCGTTCGTTGTGGCCGGCGTCGCCGTCGTCGAGGCCGTAGGCCCGCGCCGTATCGAGCACGACCGCGCCTTCCTCGAGGGCGGCGCGGATCGTCGCGAGCGCGTTCGACGCATCGCGCCCGTCGCTCTCCGTCGAGAGGCGCATGCAGCCGAGACCGATTCGCACTCCCTGCAGCGTAGCGCGCGCACCGTGGAGTACGCTCGTGCGCGTGAGCGCCGCGACCCCCGAGCCAACACGTGTCGGCCGATGGGAAGCGTTCATGCTCTTCGCGACGATCGCGAGCCTGGTGCTCGTGGCATACGTGGAGGTGCGCGACATCGAGCCGCCTTCGTCGACGTTCCGCCTGCTCGCCACGCTCGACCTCGCCTTCGTCGCGCTCTTCCTCGGCGACTTCGTAGCGCGGCTGATCCGCGCCGAGGACCGCGCGCGCTTCCTGCGCGCGAACTGGATCGATCTCACGGGCCTCGTGCCGCTGTGGGCCGAGGGCCTCTCGTGGCTGCGCGCGTTCCGCGTCCTCCGCGTGCTGCGCGTCGTGCGGCTCGTCCCGGCCGGTCGCCGCGCGGTGCGCGCGCTCTCGTTCGTTCGGCGGGTGCTCGAGGCGAGTCGACTCGGAGCGACGATCTCCATCGCGGCCGCCTTCGTCGTCGTGATGGCCGTCGGCTTCTACTTCGTCGAGGAGGGGCACAACCCCGCAGTCCGCTCGATCGGCGATGCCTTGTGGTGGGCCGTCACCACCGTGACCACCGTCGGCTACGGCGACGTGGTCCCCCGCACGGGGATCGGACGCGGTCTCGCAGCGGTGCTGATGATGCTCGGCATCGGCCTGTTCGGTGTGGTCGCATCGAGCCTCAGCGCCGCGATCGCCAAGGTCGCGCGCGGGGACGATCCAGAGTCGCCGATCGAGGCGCTCTTGCGCGCCCACGAAGATCTCGTGCTCCGTCGCGAGCGCGGCGAGGTCGACGCCGAGGCCTTCGAGCAGAGGAAGCGCGATCTGCTCTCCGTCGCGCGCGGCGCCTCGGGCGACGGCCGTCAGTAGCCGAGCGCGCGATCGACGACGCCGACGAGCGGCTCATCCGCCTCGAGACGGCGCACGTTCTCGAGCAAGAGCGCGATCATCCGTTCGACGTAGCCCCGACCGAGGCCCGCCACGTGCGAGGTGACGATCGTGTTCGGCACGCTCCACCACGCGTGCTCCGGCGGTAGCGGCTCGTCCGCGAACACATCGAGCGCGGCGCCCGCGATCCGCCCCGCTTCGAGCGCTTCGCGCAGCGCCGGCTCGTCGATCACTCTGCCGCGTCCGAGGCTCACGATCCGTGCGCGATCGGGGAGGCGCGCGATCGCGCGCGCATCGAGGAGGCGGTTGGTGTCACGGGTGAGCGGCACGCAGAGCACGAGCCACTGCGCCTCCGGGAGCAGCTCGTCGAGCGACGGTCCCGCGCTCCGCCTCACGCCGAGGACGCGCATGCCGAGCGCGTTCGCAGCCTTCGCGATGCGGCTCCCGATCTCGCCCAGCCCCACGATCACCACGGTGCTCCCCGCGAGTCGCTCGACCGGGACCTGCTTCCATGTGCGCAGCCGCTGTCGCTCGAAGGTCTGCGGGAGCCCGCGCGCGAGCGAGAGCATCATCGCGATCGCGTGCTCGGCGGCCTCCGACGCGAACAACCCACGGGCCCCCGCGACCGTCACCGCGCGCGGCAGATCCGGCGAGGGCAGGAGACCGTCCACCCCTGCGCCCATCATCTGCACGAGGCGCAGCATGCTCGCCTTTGCCCAGCCGGTCCGCGGCGGGATCGACGCGAACACCACCTCGGCCTCGCCGATGCCGCGCGCCATGTCGTCGGGCGAGCCCCATGAGACGATCGTCCGGCCGGGAGCGCGCGACGCGACCGCCTCGCACAGCTCGGTGCTCCCCCCGTGATACACGTGGATCGCGCGCACCATGAGCGAGAGCCTACCGCGTCGTCCGATCCTCGGCGTCGTCCTGGCGCGCGACGCCTTTGCTCCCGATGGCGTGACGCTCGGATCGGTGGTGGACGGAGGCACCGCGTCGGATGCGGGGCTCTGCGCGGGTGATCGCATCGTCGCGATCGACGGCGTTCTCCCGCGATCGATCGACGAGATCCGCGACGCGCTGCGGCGCGACACGATCGACGTCGCCTACGTTCGCGAGGGAACGGAGCGGTCGGCGTGCATGCGCGTTCGGCGAATGCCGCTCGACCCTGCGGTGCGCTACGGCGAGCTCGACGTCGGCCGCGTCAGGCTCCGCACCCTCGTCGACGGCGATGGCGACGTCGGGATCCTGTATCTCCAAGGAATCGCGTGCGCGTCGATCGAGGACGACCCGGTGGCACGACTCGCGAAGATCTGGGCTCTCCAGGGAATGAGCGTGCTCCGCTTCGACAAGCGCGGATGCGGCGACAGCGAGGGCGCGCCATGCTCGGAGCTCGACTTCGACACCGAGGTGGAGGACGCGCGCGCCGCGCTCGCCTTGCTCCGCGCAACCTGCCGTGAGGTCTTCCTCTTCGGTCACAGCGTCGGAGGGATGATCGCGCCGCTGGTCGCGGACGAAGGCGTGCGTGGCGTGGTCGTGTACGGCACCTCGTCGTCTCGTTGGACGGAGTGCCTCGATGCGAGCACGCGTCGTCAACTCGAGCTGCGAGGCCGAGGAGAGGACGAGATCAGGCGCGTGCTCCTGCGGGAGCGCGAGGAGCGGTCGAACGGGCTGCACGGCGGACGTTCGCCCGCGTTCCATCGCCAGCTCGACCGCAGCGTGCTCCCGCCAGTCTGGGCGCGGCTCGGCATCCCGGTTCTCGCCCTGCACGGCGAATGGGACTGGGTCGTCGGTGAGGACGAAGCGCGCGCGCTCGCGGCGCAGGCGCGCGGCGACGCGGGGATCGTGCCGGGCGTCGATCACCTGTTCGGCCGACACGCCTCGCTCGCGGACAGCCTCGCGGAGTACGGTCGCGGCGCGCCCGGCGACGAAGTCGCGACGCGCGCCGCGGCCTGGATCGGGACGGTCCTTTCCCAAGGCTGAGTCAGCCCGTACGCTCGTGCTCATGGCCAAGCTGCGTCCCTGCACCGAGTGTCTCCGCCACGTCCGCGGCACCGACACGCAGTGTCCGTTCTGCGACGCGAAGCTCGCGAGCGACGACGGGATCGCCGTGACGCCAGGTCGTCTGGGGCGTGCCGCGCAGATGGCGTTCGGCGCCGCGATCGCGAGCGCCGCGCTCACCGGCTGCGACAACACGAAGCCTGCGCAGGATCCGACGACGACGGACGTCGGAGTCCCCACCGAGCCGACCGGCGCGCCGACGACGACCGCGACCGCGCCCCCGACGGCGACCGCGACCGCACCTCCGACCGCGACGGCGCCGAATCCCGCGAAGCCCTATGGAGCGCCACCCGCCGACGGCTGGCTCGTCTGATGCTGATCCTCTGCACGGAGTGCTCTCGCCACGTCCGCGTGGGCGAGCTCCGGTGCCCCTTCTGCGATGCGCTCGTCACCGCCGTCGCGCGCGCGCGGGGACCGCACCGGCTCGGTCGTGCGGCGCGCATGGCAGCCATCACGCTGACCGTGAGCTGCGGGGGCACGACGACGAGCGCGACGGACGCAGCGCCGAAAGACGCGACAGCGGAGACCCTCGCCGATGCTGCCAATGCTGACAGCGGCGCCGCCGTCGACACGGCGTTCTTCGACGAGGACGCGATCGCCAAGCCGTACGGCGCGCCTCCCGCCGACGGCCTCCTCGTCTAAATCACCGGTCGCAATTCTCGAAAGCGTATCGATCGATTGAACACGGAGGCACGGAGGCACGGAGATCCGAGAAAACAGGGAGCCGGGGAGACGAGAAGGAGTTTCAGAGTCTGCCGATCTCGACTTCCACAAAAAGCCTCCCCGTCTCCCCGTCTCCCTGTTTGTTCTCGGAGAGCGGCGACGCGCAGGCAGCGACGGCGACGACGACGTGTCGGAGACGATCGGCAGACTCTCGACCCCCCGTACCTCCGTGCCTCCGTGTTCAATTTGATCTGCGGCGGGGCAATCGAGAATCGCGCTCGGCTATGTAGATTCAGCGCGGCTCGACGATGAGCTCGAAGCGCCCCTGATCGAACGGCGCGCCGGCCGCCGCTTCCACCGGTACCAAGCGTTCACGGAGCCCGCGACGCTCGTGCTCGAGCGCGCGGTGGTGGCACCACGGGTTGTTCCCCGGCTTCCCCAGGATCGCCTCCGAGGTCCACGTGCAGCCGGCGAGGCAGTCCTCGGCGTAGTAGCAGCTGCGGCAGTATCCCCAGAGATCGTCGACCGTTCGATCGCGCGTGTAGCGCATGCGCGCCGAGCGCTCCCAGATGTCGACCAGTCGCTGCTCGCGCACGTTGCCGGCCGCCCAGGTCGCCGTCGCGAGCGAGGGACAGCCCTTGATCGTCCCGTCCGACTCGATGCCGAGCCCCGAGCGCGCCATACCGCACGTCCCCATGTGACCGCGCGGCATCGTCCCGCGTAGCTTCGACTCGACCGGACCGAAGTAGCCGACGTTGTTGCCCGGCCAGAGGAGCACGCGCTTGTCGCGACATCGATCCGCGATCCGGCCGAGGACCGGGAAGAGCTCGAGGAGATCGTGCGGCTGAAGCACCACGTCGGGCTCGTCGGCCGCGCGTCCCATCGGCACCGTGAGCTGGATCTGCCAGCTGTGCACGCCGCGCGCGAGGATGATCTCCAGCACCTCCTCGAGCTCGTGCATCGAGAGGCGGTTGATCTGCGTGTTGACGGAGACCCGGACGCCTTCGGCGCACAGGTGGTCGAGCGCCGAGAGCGCCGACCGGTACGAGCCGGCGACACCGCGCAGACGATCGTGGGTGGGCTCGAGCCCGTCGACCGAGACGCTGACGCTCGCCACGCCGGCCTCCTTGGCGGCGACGGCGCGGGCGCGATCGAGGCCGCGTCCGCCGGTCGTGATCAACGGCGTCATCCCGCGCGCGCGAATGCGCCGCACGATGTCCGTCCAGTCGGGGCGCAGGTACGCCTCGCCGCCGATCAGGATCACCTCCATCACAC
>JBKJQC010000524.1:0-6275 GCA_046593995.1 Polyangiales bacterium | reverse complement strand
CAGTCGTCAGTCGTCAGTCGTCAGTCAGAGAAGGTCGCGCGGCCCTCGCGGTCGACGCGATCGTGGAGTGCTTGCAGCGCCTCGGACTTGCGCACCGGGAATCGCTCGTCTTCGTTTCGCGGGGTGATCGACTTCAAGGTATCGCTCGCGAGCGCGAGATCCACCTGGAGTCGGTCGCGCGCGAGCTTCGCCGACGGATCGATCACCGCGCGGCCGTTCTCGAAGATGGGCACCAGGAGCGGCTCTCCCGCCATGCGCTCACCGTCGAGGGCGACGACGTCGTCGATCGCGCCCGCCCTGCGGAACACCTGCTTCGGCGCGGCGGACGAGCCCTTCGACGAAGAGCGCTTCTGCACGGCGACCATCTTCCCTGCGGCGTCCTCCATCGCGACGAGCTTGTAGACGGCGCCCAGCGACGGAGCATCGGGCGTGCTGACGGCCATCGTCCCGACGCCGAACGCGTTCACCGGCACGAACCCGCGCATCATCGCGTCGATCCGGTACTCGTCGAGATCATCGCTGAGGACGATCTTCGCGTCGCGCAGCCCCGCGAGGTCGAGCCGATTGCGGGTGTTCATCGCGAGCGTCGCCAGATCGCCGGAGTCGATGCGGACGCCGGCGAGCGCGGACGGGCCCCCTTCGATCGCGCGGTCCACGCCGCGCATCGTGTCGAACGTGTCGACGAGCGAGGTCGTCGGGACCGCGAACGTCTCGGCGAACTCCTGGAACGCGGCCGCCTCACCGTCCTCGCCGTGATCGGCCGCGTGTGCCAGCACGAAGGCGTGCGCCATGGTGCCGGTCACCGGGATGCCGTAGCGACGCGCCGCCTCTTCGTTCGACGTGCCGACGAACCCCGCGATGTACGCAGCGCGCGCGGCGTCGACGGCAGCGGCCTCGTGCGTGCGTCGAGTCCCGAACTCGAAGCACTCGCGATCACGCGCGGCGAGCGCGATGCGCGCGCACTTCGAAGCGACGCGGGTGTCGTGGTTGACGATCGAGAGGAGCAGCGTCTCGACGAGCTGCGCTTCGGCGAGCGTGCCCTCGACCCGCACGAGCGGCTCGCCCGGGAAGCAGATGCGCCCCTCGGGGATGGCGAGCACCCGCCCGCGGAAGCGGAACCCCTCGAACAAGTCGCGCACCGAGCCATGCCGGAACGCGGGCCCGAGGAACCGATCCGCCTCGAGCCAGGCGAGATCGTCGCTGTCGAAGCGAAGGTGCGCGAGCGCTTCGAGCGCCCGACCGATGCCGCAGGCGACGAGGAACCTCCGCGAAGGCGGGAGCCGACGCACGAACAACTCGAACGTCGCCCGTCGCGCTGCGAGCCCACCACGCGCATACGCGGCGAGCATGGTGAGCTGATAACGATCGGTGAGGAGCGCGAAGCTGGAGCTCATGAAGACCACCTGTGCCCTACTTTGAGCATGAAATGCTCTAAGTCAACGGCGGGTCCACGTAGTCGACGATTTCCCCGCGGAACGTGCGCAGCGACGTTCGTCCGTCTCCGCGCGCGACGATGTAGTCGGGGAGCACGGGGACCTTTCCCTTGCCGCCGGGCGTGTCGACGATCAGCTTCGGGAGCGCGATGCCGGTGAGCCGCCCCTGGAGTCGCTCCATGATCGCGATCCCCGTCGAGAGCGGCGTGCGGAGGTGACCGGTGCCGCGCACCGGATCGGCCTGCAGCAGATAGTAGGGGCGCACGCGTCGCTGCACGAGGCCGCGGAAGAGCGTCTCGAGGACGTCCGCGTCGTCGTTGACTCCGCGTAGGAGCACGCTCTGGTTCATCACGGGGAAGCCTGCGTCGACCCACCGCGCGAGCGCGCGCGTCGAGGCAGGCGTCAGCTCTTTCGGGTGGTTGAAGTGCGTCATCACCCAGATCGGCGAGAGCTTCTTCAGTGCGCGCACGAGCTCCGAGGTCACGCGTTGCGGCAACGTGACCGGGCAGCGCGTTGCGAGGCGGATGGTCTCGACGGTCGGGATCGCGCGCACCGCGCCGAGGATCGCCGCGAGCTTCTCGGTCGCCATCAGGAGCGGATCGCCGCCGGACACGATCACGTCTCGCACCTCGGGGTGCGCGCGAATCCAGGCGAGCGCGACGCGGAGCTTGTCCGCGCCGATCACGCCGCCGCCGTCGCCGACCATCCGCGAGCGCGTGCAGAAGCGGCAGTACACTCCGCAGCGATCGGTCGCGAGCAGCAGCACGCGGTCCGGGTAGCGACGGACGAGCGCGGGCGCGACCTCGTGCTCCTCCTCGCCGAGCGGATCGCGCAGATCGCCGACGACCTCGACGCTCTCCGACGCGGTCGGCACGCACTGGCGACGGACGGGGCAGGCCGGGTCGCGGCGGTCGCAGAGCCCGAGATAGTAAGGAGTGATCGAGAGCGGGAACCCCGCCTCGACCGCTCTTCGAGCACCCTCGCGCTCGTCGGGCGTGAGTCGCAGCGCCTTCTCGAGGGCCTCGACCGTCGTGACCGCGTTCCGCGCCTGCCAGCGCCAATCGCTCGGCTTTCGCGCTGTTCCCGTCATCGGAGAAGCAGGTGCGGCGAGCGCCTCGCGCAGGATCGGCAGCGCGGTCATGAGCTGCGGCCTATAGCGCAGGCTGCACCCGAAGGCCTCGGTCTCGGCTTCGGGCCTCGGTCTCGGCTTCGGGCCCTAGACCTTGACTCTGGACCGCCTTGACGGTGGCTGCGTTCCGACTAGAGTGCGCTCCCCCCGCGGCCCTACCCCCTCTTTCGAGAGGGTGCAGAGACCGCAGTCGCATCGAGCTCCGGGTTTCGTTGCGCGGACCCGGCCGAGCGACGGTCCTCTCACATGCTGCCGTAGCAGGTGAGGGGTCTCGAAAGGACATCTCCATGCCCAAGATGAAGACCAACCGCGCCGCCGCGAAGCGATTCCGAATCACCGGCTCAGGCCGCGTGAAGCGCTCGAAGGCGGGCTGCAACCACATGATGCAGGAGAAGTCGCGCAAGCGTCTTCGCCGGCTTCGCGACAACGACATGGTCGACAAGACCCTCCAGGCGCACGTGAAGCGCTTGCTGCCGTACGGCTGACCCCGGGTAGAAGGACAAGACAATGCCCAGGGTAAAAAGAGGGTTCAAGGCTCGTCGTCGCCGCAATCGCATCCTCAAGCATGCGAAGGGCTTCTACTCGGCGCGCAGCCGCATCTTCGGCGACGCCATCGAAGCCGTGCACAATGCGTGGCAGTACCAGTACATCCACCGCCGCCTCCGCAAGCGCGACTTCCGTCGCCTGTGGATCGCGCGCATCAACGCCGCGGCGCGCATCGTGGGCACCAGCTACTCCAAGCTGGTCCACGGTCTGAAGCAGGCGAACATCGGCCTCGACCGTAAGTCGCTCGCCGATCTGGCCGTCACGCACCCCGACGTCTTCAAGACGATCGCGCAAGCCGCCGGCGTCAAAGCCTCGTAGCTCCGTCGTCGCACGCTTCGCCCTCGCCCCCCCTCGTGGGAGCGGGGGCGTCGTCGTTTGTGTAGGTCGATAGGTCGATGGGTCGATAGGTCGATGAAGAGCGCGAGACGGCCCGCGCTCGTCCTCTCTCTCGTCTTGAAACCCATCGAGCTCTCCTGCTCGGGGGGAAGTCGCGCGGCGAATGGCTGGATGCTACCGTGGTAGCATGCAGGACCGGACGCGCCGCCCGCACGGGCTGCGAACACGCAAGGTGAGCATCTCCATCAGCGCAGACGATCTGCGCATCCTCTCTGCGCGGGCGAAGGAGATGCACGGGGGAAACCTCTCGGCCGTCGTCCACGATCTTGCTGCGACCCTGCGGAGGGAGATGGCGATGGACGAGGTGCTCGACGCACTCGATGGCAAACGTCTCGAGGCCGGTACGCTCGACGAGATCCGGGCCGAGCTCGCACCGAAGGCGCGTCGACGGAAGCGTGGCGCGGCAGCGTGACGATCACGTTCGACACCGGCGCGCTCATCGCGCTCGAACGGAACCGTCAACGGATGGTCTCGGTGTTCCGGGTCGCTCGCGAAGACCATGTTCCCATCGCCGTGCCGAGCATGTGTGTCGTGGAGTGGTGGCGTGGACGCACCGACTTGCGCGAGAAGATCCTGGCGGCCGTGATCGTCGTCCACACGGACGCCGCACTCGTCCGTTCGACGGGCGAAGCGCTCGCTCTCGTTCCTTCCGCGACGAGTGTGGATGCCATCGTGATGGCGACCGCGGCCCGCCGCGGCGGAGTGGTGTTCACGTCGGACGTCGACGATCTCATGCAACTCCAGAAGGCGTTCCCCTCCGTGCGCGTGCTCGCAGTATGACCTTGCTCGCTACAGGTCGATGACGAGGTCGTGGCGGAAGTCGCGGTTCTCTTCGTAGCGCACGTAGCCGAACGGATTGCAGACGACGCGCGTGGCGTCGAGCTGCACGTCGACGGAGCTATGCGTGTGACCGTGCACCCAGAGCGCCGCGCGTCGCGCGCGCAGGAGCGGCTCGATGTCGCAGACGAAGAAGGGGTTGAGCGGGCTGCCGGCGTACTGCGGCGCGACGCTGGCTTGTGTCGGCAGGTAGTGCGTGACGACGAGATCGCCCTCGCGCAGCTCACGCTCGAAGAACGCGAGCGCGCGCTCGTTCTCCGCGTAGACCCACGACTCGAAGTCGGCGATCTGGTGGAAGTCGTTCATCGCGAGCTTCACGCGCGCGGGGACGGCGCTCTTGCGGAACCACATCGGCGCGCCGAGGAGACGACGCTCGCCGAGCTGCGCCACGTCGCCGTCGAGCCACCGCAGGTTCGGGTTTCGCGCGCAGGTCGCGCGGGTGATGGCGAGGACCTCCTCGCGGTTGCTCCCGTAGAACTCGTGGTTGCCGTGCACGTACGCGACAATCGAGTCGGTGTATCGCGCGCAGATGCGGTCGAGCGCGGGGCCGATGCCTTCTGCGACGGCGAGGTCTCCGGCGACCACGAGGACGTCGACACCGCTCGGCTCGAGTGACTCGACGAACGACGCGCCCGCGTCCGCGTGGAACTCGAAGTGCAGGTCGGAGAGGTATTGGAGCCGCATCAGTGTTTCGTCGGCTTGCGCTTCCTCTGGGGCGCGCGCACTGCGCGGCGGAACTCTTTCACGAGCTGGACCTGCCGCGCGTCGAAGCGCACGAACGAGACGAGCAGCGCGAGATCGAGCTCGGGCAGCAGCTTGCTCTGCGCGCTCACCGAATATCCCTTCGCGCCGAGCACGTGGACGGTGAGCTTGCCGTCACGATAAATCCACACCTCGGGGACGCCGAGGCCGCGATACACCTCGAGCTTGTCGAGCTTCGGCGGCGAGAAGACGACCTCGATCGCGAGGTCGGGGACCGGCTTGCGACCGCCGAGGGTGTAACACTCGTCGGGTTCGAGTCCGCGGAGGACGGCCTCGTTGCGGAACGTCGTCGAGCCGTGTCCGTCGATCGGCAGATCCTTCTCTTCGGTGTAGGCCTCGACGAGGCGTGCGAGCAGCTTCTTCGAGTCCTCGTGGTCGTCCGACGGACTCATGATCTCCATCGCTCCGTCGAGATAGGTCAGCCGGATGGACGCACGCTGCTCGTCGAGCGACTCGCGGAACATCACGTACGTGCCCCACGTCACGCCGTTGATCAGCACGCGCTCCTCGGCCGAGGAGGCGAGCTTCGGGGAAGCGACGGCGACCACGGCGGACAGGATAACCTACGTCAGGTCGTTAGGCCCGAACGCGCCCGGCAGGATCTCGGGGAGGCGCACCAGCCGACGCGCGCCTCCGCGCTTTGCGACGAGCAGGATCGGGAGCGAGGGCGCGAGCTCGTACAGCACCTGGCGACACATCCCGCAGGGGTGCGAAGGCTCGGGGCCGATCGTCACGACCACGCAGCAGCGGAACTTGCGATGACCGCGCGCGACCGCGGCGAGCAGCGCGCCGCGTTCGGCGCAGATGGTCGCGCCGTAGCTCGCGTTCTCGACGTTGCAGCCGGGCACCACGGTGCCGTCCTCGGCGAGGAGCGCGGCGCCGACGAGGAACTTCGAATAGGGAGCGTACGCGTGCGCCATCGCGCCGGTCGCAGCCTCGATGAGCGGCTCCCACGCGACATCGTCGGCAGTGGCGAAGGTGTTGGTCATGCGATCGTTCGAGTCATTCTCGAGTCACTTTCGCGTCACTTGAAGAGGGACTTCAGCTTGCCGAAGCCCTTCTCGTTCTTCGTGCTGCCGGTCGGCTTCTTGGAGGCGGGGGCGGTCGCCACGGGTTTCTGCGAGGCGGACGTGGAGGGGGCCGCCGAAGCCGATCCCGACGGCGCCGCCGAC
>JBKJQC010001164.1:0-5384 GCA_046593995.1 Polyangiales bacterium | reverse complement strand
AACGCGACGACACCGAGCGACCAGAGGTCACTTCGATGATCGATCGCGCGATCACCAAGGACCTGTTCCGGGCTCATGTACGCCGGCGTTCCGATCATCGCGCCCGCTCGCGTCATCCCCGTCGTCTTCGCGCCGTCCGTCGCGAGGGACTTGGCTACGCCGAAGTCGAGCACCTTCGCGAAGATCTCTCCGCCGCCAGAGTCGAGCAGGAAGATGTTGTCGGGCTTGATGTCGCGGTGAATGATTCCCTTCTCGTGGGCTCGCGCGAGCGCGCGCGCGACCTGCGTGATGATCTTGCCGAGCGCCGAAGGGTCGAGCGTCCCGTACCTCGCGATGACCTGACCAAGATCCCTGCCCTCGAGCAGCTCCATCGCGATGTATGGAAGCCCGTTGAGGGCGACCCCGTAGTCGCTCACGTGCACGACGTGCGGGCTCCGGACCTGTGACGCGGCGGCGGCTTCCCGCGAGAAGCGAGCCAGCGCGTCGGGGTTCTCGGCGAGCTCCGCCGCCATGAACTTCACCACGACCTGCGCTCGAAGGCCGGTGTGCTCGGCGATCCAGACCCGACCCATTCCGCCGGCGCCCAGCGGCCGCACGAGGCGAAGCGACGCGGTGATTTGCTCGCCTGGTCGCAGCGGGGCATCGCCACCAGTCGCTCGCATGGCCACTTTCTCCGGGCGGCGGGCCCGGATCGGTAATTGTTGACTATAGCGCTATTTTTCGCAATCGCGGTCCTGACGACCTTGGGGCGTGCCACGCGCGCCGAAGCCCGACGACGAAGATGTGCTGGACCGCGTCGGTCACCGGGTCGCCGAGCTGCGCGCCGCGCGTGGGTGGACCCAGGAGGTGTTCGCCGAGCGCCTCGGTCTGAGCGTGCAGTACGTGCGGACGATCGAGAACGGGAGCGAGAACCTCACGCTGCGGACCCTCGCGAAGCTCGCTCGCCAGCTCGCGGTTCGCCCCGCCGTCCTTCTCCATTCACCGACGACGCCGCCACGTCGGCGCGGCAGGCCACCCGCGCGGCCCGAGGCACCCTTCGTCGAGGTCGAGCCGAGACCGAGCGATCTCTATCGCACGTGCGTTCCCTTGGTGACGCTCGATGCACTCGCCGGTCGCGAACGTGGATCGCGCGTCGTCGAGGTCGCATGTTGGGTCGCGCCCAGCACACGCGCGAAGCTGACCGCCGGCATGTTCGTGGCGCCGGTCGTCGGCGACTCGATGGAGCCGGTCATCGCCAGCGGATCGTGGGGCCTGTTCCGCGCCTCGTCGCGTCTCGCCGTCGGGCGCATCGTCTTGGTGGAGGTGCGCGATGCCGACGCACCCGAGGGCGGCGGCACGTACCTGCTGAAGCGCGTCGAACGACTGCGCCGCCGGACGAGACTCGTGTCAGCGAACCGCGACTACGCGCCGATCGCGATCGGACCCACGAACGCCGAGCGATTTCGCGTCGTGGCCGAGCTGGTCGAGGTGCTCACCGGCCAACGCGAGTCTGCGTGATCGAAAGCAGGTCGCGATCCCACAGGTGACCTGGAGACGGCTCAGGGAGGATCACCATCCGTCGCCCGCGCAGCCGTCGCGTGCAGCCGCGCAATCGCCTAATGTCTCGATCAGCCTCCAGGCGAGGGCGTTCGCCGCCCTTGACGCGGCATCGTCCGCCTCGAGCGAGAAAAATGTACCCGAAACGGCTTGTGCCCGCTCGATTTCCGCGCGGTAGCAAAACCGAAAAAGAGGGGGTCGGTACATGACTTATGATACAAAAATGGACCAGATTTAAGAGAGTGCCCGCTCGGAGCGGGCACAGCGGGCACACGGATGAACGGCCGACAAAACAGGGGTGGCAAGATCATTGCTTTCCACGTCCGACGCCCACCTGGCAACCTCACGTCCAGAAACGCAGGCCCGGGTACCACGCTTGCGCAGACTGCCGTTGTCCGCTCGCGCCGGGCAGGCGGTCGTCTGAGCCGGGTCGCCTGACGCGTGGCTCACGGTGAGCCGCTCACCTGCCGGCCACAGGCGTTGTCGCGCTGCGAGCTCGTCGACCCGTGCGGCCTCGCCGGACCGGGCGATGCGCGCGGTGTCGTTGAGCGCGCGCGACCGACGTGACGAGCCAGCGAAACCGACGCACCGTGCGCGAGGGGCTGTCCCCATGACCGTGTCGAGGGTCGACAACCGATGTGCCCACGTGGCTGGTACCGCGGTACCTCTCTTGGGGATGCGACAGACTCACGAGTTGCCCTCGACACGAACTACGCCGCTACGCCCCGGTCGCCGCGCTGGAGGAGCTGGCGCGCAAGGGCTACCTGCTGTCGATTCCGGTCGGCATTCTCGGAGAATGGTGGGCGCAGAACATCGAGCAAGACCGCGATGGCAGCGAGATGCGCATGTTCGGTCGGGCGTTCGCAAGATCGCACGCGTTCCCGACACCCGTTGGGCCCTTCTTCCCGACGGGCGCGACTTGAAGCGCTTCCTCCTTCCTCCAGCAGAAGCCGCAGCAGAAGTCGCATCGAGCCACGCGCTTCCGATGCGAGCGATTCGAGTTCGCGCGGCTGCGCTGGGTAGCTAGGTCTGATCGAGGACGATCTCGAGGAGCGAGCATGGAGGACGGCGGGGAACATCGCTCGACGTCAGGCCGACGCCGAGGGCGACCGCCACACGGGCCGCCATCGCTGGCGCGCGCGAACTCCCCGTCGTGAGCGACCAGCGTCCGAGGCACACGCCGTAGTCGCGGGCAAGCACGCGCTCGCGGCGCAGGCCGGCATGGCTGGCCTCGTGGAGCGCACGTTCGTGTCGGGGTGCCACTCGGCCGCGACGTCGGGAACGGTGGTCCCCAGGCAGTTGGTGATCGAGATCCGCCTGCCGGCACAGAACGGGCACCCGCTACCGCGAGACGCTGCCTCTTCGGCACGCGATTCAGAACGTGCCACTCGGCAGCGAGTCGCGGGTACCCCGCCACCCAACGCCTTCGAGGTCCGCACGCCCATGCGCTCGGCTGCGTCAGGTATCGGTCGGGCGACGCTCGTATCGGGTACCCTCGCGGTGGGAGGCTCGCATGCAGATGACCAACACTCACCCTCATGCGGCTGCCGCATGAGAGCAACAACCGTTCTCTTGATCGCCGTGCTTGCATTCGCCGCCGACGGATGCAGCACGATCGCAGACGCGCTCACCAGCTCCAACGACGACGCCCCCAAGAAGAAGAAAAAGAAGAAGCCTTCAAGCGACGACGATGAGCTGCCGCCGAGCACCGGTCCGGTGTGTCAGAACGAGTGCTGCCGGGGCGCCCCCAAGACTGGATGCGCTCGTGTGTGGCACTGCGATCAGCTGCCGTTCGATCCGAACAAGAGCGAGTCCTTCGAAGAAAAGCAAGCGAAGGTGAAGCTGACCCCGAAGCTGATTCAGAAGGGCTGCAAGCGCACTGACATCATCGGCCACACGTGGACGATGTGCTGCCCGACCGCCGATTGACGTTAGCACTACTGCCCCGGATTCGACCCCGCGCGTGCATGAACGTGAGGCGCGATGTTCTCGCGATGGCATAGCGGACAGCGCGGTAGCCACGACGCGAGGAACCGCGCGATCGCGAGTCGGATCGACGCGAACGAATCCTCGAAGTGCCGTTCAGGCCGCGCACTGGTCCGCACCGTCTTCGGTCGTGACGTTCGAGGGGGGAAAACGCCGCAACCTTTCGGCAACGACGAACGCGTAGCAGCAGAGGACGACCGTGACGTGGTGGTGCCATCCCGGAAAGGATCTGCCCTCGAAGTGATCGAAGCCGAGCTCGCCCTTCAGCTCCTGGTAGACCCGTTCGGTGCGCCAACGCTCCTTGATGATGCGGACGATCTCCTTCTTCGTCATGCGGCGCGGCAGCGTCGTCAGATGGTACTTCGCGGGTTCGGCCTCGCCATCTCTCCACTCGATGGCGAGCCAGACGTCCTCGCGTGCATCGATCTCCGTCCCATCGTCGTGCGCGACCTTCACGCGGCGGAAACAGAAGGACGCGGAGAGCTTCTTGTTGCGCGACGTGCCATCACGCCAAGTCACGCGGCGAAATGCCTTACGACCGAGCTTCTTCGCGAGGTCGCCGACGGCGATCGCGTCGCCGCGCCGCCTGCCGGTCTTGTTCATCACGAACACCTTCGTGAGCGACTTGATCCCGACGGCGTAGTCGAGGCCAAGGACGCGGACGCCGTTGCGGAACTCGACCGAGTCACCGTACGCCGAATCCGCCAGAACGATCTCGCCGGGGACCTCGTCGAGACAAGCTCGCTCGATCATGTCGAGCGCGAGCTCGGGCTTCGTCTTGAAGGTCACCGTGGCGGGGATGCGCGTCTTCTTTCGAAGCGCAGCGTTCGAGGTCCACGACTCGGGCAGGTAAAGCTCCACGTCGATCGGAACCGCTTCGTGCCGCGTGGCCGCCGAGAGCGTCACGGCGATCTGGCAGTTGGCGATCTTGCCCGCCGAGCCCGTGTACTGCCGCTGCACGCCGACCGACTCGCTGCCCTGCTTCAGCATGCCGGTGTCGTCGATGATCCAAACGATGAGAGGGTCCTGCCGGACCATCGCCTCGAGCGCGTGCTCGGCTGCGGTGCGTCGGACAGGAAGGTCGTCCCACTTCGCCTCGCCGAGCAGGTGCAACAGCCGCTCGGTGTACGCACGCACGCGCTCGGGATCGCCCGAAGCGCGAGCCGCGATCGCCTCCGCATTCTTGCGCTCGCCGTCCCCGAGGATTCCGTGCGCATACATCGCGAACGATGCGCGCTTCCGCTTGTCGCGCAGGCACGAGCCGATGCTCGTGAAGTACGCGCCCAACCGCCCGTGGCCTGCCCCTCCGAACTCGTACGACATGCCAGACTGAATGCCCCAAAACGCAGATCACAAAAAGCAAA
Organism: Polyangiales bacterium; assembly: GCA_046593995.1. Lineage (GTDB taxonomy): Bacteria > Myxococcota_A > Polyangia > Polyangiales > JADJMO01 > JALHOE01. Next base: position 498 of record JBKJQC010001164.1, on the reverse strand, counting down.
ATCGTCCGCCGTCACGCAAATAGATCGGACAAAGTGCGAGGGGGCGCGAACAAACAGTGAGGCGATTGCGCGGCGGCACGGGACGACTTGGTGGTCTCGCGCGGCGTGACCCGGCCGCCGCGGAATCGGCGTGTTGAAGGAAGCCGTTTCGCGGCGCACGCGGCGCTGGGGTGTTCGCGGCGCTATGGGGAAAGAGGGTTCGGTTGCTGTGGTCCCCGAGCGCGACGCTGATGTTTCGTGCGAGACGCGTGTGCGGTCGGCGTGTTCGTCGGCGACGCGATCGCTGTGTCGGGCGTGGCGGGGGCCGCGTGCGCGACGTCCAAAGCCTCGTGCGCGAGGGGTCGGGACAGATCGCGGCCTCTCCGCCGGGTTCGGCAGACAGCGGTGCTCGTCGTGAGGACGTCGCTCGGGCTCGCTTCAGCGGCGCCCTCGTCGTGACCCACCCGGCGGCGCCTTCGTGATCCGCAGCGCCGCCTGATCAACGCGCCGCGCGCGGCG
>JBKJQC010001031.1:0-6340 GCA_046593995.1 Polyangiales bacterium | reverse complement strand
GGGAACCGTGCGGGGATCGGGACGGACCGAGCCGAGGAGCGAGGGCCGTGTGGCCTCCTCGCTCCTCGACCCGAGCCGGAGTCACTGCGCAGAGGCGAACGCGTCGTCGCGACGCGCGCGCGGGGTGAGCTCGTCGCGCGGCTGCCAGTCGCGCACCTGCAGCTTGCCGTTCACGGGCAGGGCATCGAGCGTGAGGTTGTACGAACCGTCGTGGTTCACGTGAGCCCAGCCGATGCGGACCCAGATCGACTTCGATCCGGTCTTCTCGACGATCGTGTAGACGGCCTTGCCGCTCTTGCCTGAGGTGGGGTTGCTCGATTCCATGACGCGTTTCTCCTGTTGCTGATGCGGTCGTCCGAGCACCGCCGCCGACATGGCGGTTGGGAGCGCGGCGACTGCAGAGCGTCATTGCGTGACGAGTGCCAACCGCGACGGCAGGGCCCACCTCAAACATTCCGCGCACTTGGGATCGCAGCCTCACCGGCGGCCGCGCTTCGTCCGCCGGCGCCGCCGGCGGCATGGGCGCGGCCACCGCGGCGCCGCGCGACGCAAAGGCGTCGACGCGGAGAGCGAAACGCGCCAAGTTTGGGGGCGGCGGCATCGCGTGATAGCCGTCAGCCGGGGCTCGCGCGTGCGAGCCCGCGCACGGAGGTTCTCGATGAGCAAGCAGGACGATCTCGAGGCGCGCACGAGCTGCCACTCTCCGCAGTCGGAAGACGGAGGCGGCGTCTCGCGTCGCGCGTTCATCGGCACGGCGGCCGCATCCGCCGCAGCCGCGAGCGCGCTCGCGACGGGCCTCGCGCCCACGGAAGCGAAGGCGCAGGGGACATCCTATGCGGCCGTCCTCCCCGCCGGTTTCGTGCCGATGTCGGCGCCGGGGAAGATCGTCAAGGTCTCGCGCGCTGGCTCCCTGCAGCCGAACGGTCTCTATCCCAAGCCGGACGCCGCGAAGGCGATGTTCGAGAAGGCGATGATGGAGCTCACCGGCGCGAAGACCCTCGGTGAGTCCTTCGCGAAGTTCGTACACAAGACAGACAAGGTCGCCGTCAAGATCAACGGCATCGCCAAGGGGAAGAAGTTCGGGACCAACAAGGAGCTCGTCGACGTCATCCTCGCAGGCCTCATCGAGTCGGGCGTCCCCGCCACCTCGATCGTCGTCTACGAGCAGTACGGCTCCTTCATGGCCGGCACCCGCGTCGACCAGTCGAACGTCCCCGCCGGCGTGAAGACCGCGGTCCACGGCAACAAGGACATGTCCACGCCGGACATCGAGTTCCTCGACGGCAAGACCAAGATCAAGACGAAGTTCGCCCGCCCCCTCATGGAGGCGACGGCGGTGATCAACGTCTCGTTGATCAAGGACCACTCGATCTGCGGCTACACCGGCTGCATGAAGAACATGACGCACGGGTCGATCAACGTCCCGCACGAGCACCATGCCCACCACGCGAGCCCCCAGATCGCGAAGCTCTACGCCCACGAGGCGATCAAGAGCCGCGTCCGCCTCCACGTCATCGACGGCTACAAGATCATGTACGACGGCGGCCCGGTCGAGGTCGTGTCGTTCGTCCCGCACGAGGCGGTCTACGTCACGACGGATCCCGTCGCGATGGACACGTACGGCTGGGAGCTCGTCGACAAGATCCGCAAGGAAAAGGGCATGAAGTCGCTCAAGGACGTCGGCCGCGAGCCGGCCTACATCCCGGCGGCCGGTGACCTCGGCCTCGGCGTGAGCGACCGCTCGAAGATCAACATCAAGGAAGTCACCGTCTGAGGACGCCGTGCTGATCGAGGGCTCGTCGCGACGCGGCGAGCCTTCGTGGTTTTGTCCGCAAGGAAGAGGGAGACCCGAGAAACCACGGAGGCACGGAGGCGCGGAGGTTCCTGAAGGCTGCCGCGCGCTCGCGTCCCCGTCTCGGTCGCCTCGGAACACGAAAGCCTCATGGCCAGCGAGACTGAAGGAGACGGCAGCGCCGCGATCGGCAGACCTCTGAGCCCTCCGTGCCTCCGCGCCTCCGTGCTCAATCGAATTTCGCAGTAATTACACAGCGATTCACTGCCAGACTTCGTGCACGATCTTCGCCACGATCTTGTCGGCGAAGCCGCGGGCCTGCGAGACCTTTCCCTTGCAGCCGTTGATCAGGACGCTGAAGGCGACGGGGCTCCGGCCCGGCGGAGCGAGCACGAAGCCCGAGAGCGCGACCGCGTCGTCGAGGGTGCCGGTCTTCGCGCGGACTGCGCGGCGTGCGTGCTCGGAGCGGAAGCGGCCGTGGAGCGTGCCGTCGACGCCGCCGATCGAGAGGTGGGTAACGACCTCGCCGGAAATCGACGGCTCGCGGAAGGCCCAACGGAGGAGCGTCGCGAGCTCGTGCGCGGTCGAGCGGTTCGCGTCGAAGAGGCCGCTGCCGTTCTTCACGACGACGCCGTTGTCGAGGGCGCCGATCTGCGCGAGGAACTTCGTCGCGAGGTCCGCGCCGTTGGCGGTCGTCGCCGGACGCCCCTTCTTCTCCCCGCCGAGCGTCTTGAGGATCGTCTCCGCGTAGAAGTTGTCGGAGTCCTTGCCGACGGGGAGGAGCAACGCCGCGAGCGGCGCCGACCTGTGACGCGCGAGCAGCGTGTGACTGTTCGAGGTGCCTGCGCGGATCTCACCCTTCACTTCGATTCCGAGGTCGGATAGTACCGCTTTCAAAGCATATCCGGCGAGGAGCCGGGGATCCTCGGCGCGCCGGTAGTAGGTCACGCCGCGGACGTCGCTCGGGATCGAGCCGCTGACTTTCGCCTTCATGCGCATGGGATCGGTGGCCGACGGGCCGAGGGCCATGACCACGTTCGCGCCGCCCCCGTCCGAGAGCTTCACCGTCCCTTCGACGTCGACGAAACCCGGCGGCCAGAACGTGACGATGGCGTTGTCGCCGCCGCCCGGGCGGATGGTCGCGACGATCACGTTCTCGTTGAGCGCGACGGCCGCGACGGGCGCGCGGAACGGCATCCACTCGTTCGGCTGTTGCTCGAACGCCGGGGGGACGAACTCCTCGTCGTGGAAGCGATGGTCGACGACGATCCCCCCGTCGACGCGCTTCACCCCGTCGCGCTTCAGCTCGAGGGCCATCTCGTAGAGATCGCCGACCGAGAGCGAAGGATCGCCATACCCCTTGAGCACCAAGGGCCCGGAGAGCGTCGGCCCCTTGGTCGACGGTCCGTAGAGGCCGGTCTCGAACCGGTGCTCCGGATGGAGCATGGCCAGGGCGGCGATCGCGGTCACCAGCTTCGCGTTCGACGCGGGGTTGAGCGGCTGGTGCTCGCCGGCAGCGACGAGGACGCGTCCCGTGTCGATCTCGATCGCCTCGACGCCGACCTTGAAGCCCTTGTACTCGGCGCTCGCCGCGAGCCGAGACAGCTCCGCCGAGACGCCCGAGGCCTTCTGCGGCGGCGACGATTGGCTCGAGGCCGGAAGCGGCCAGGCCGCGAGCGCGCAGAAAGCCAGCGCGACACCGCCTCGACGAAGCCATCCTCTGGACATCGCGGAGGTCTACCCCCGGAGCGGCGTCCAGAGAAGCGGGCTCGCTGACTGCTGAGGAAGCGGCGTCGAAAACTCGCCCGCTGCCCCGCGATCACGATAGCGACGGTCTCCTACCGGTGCCCCTGCAGATCCCAGTCAAGGTCGCGTTCGCCGCCCCCGTCGTCGCGTTCGTCCTCGTGGCGATCGTCCCGACGGACGCGCTCGCGGGCGCGGCGTGGGGAGACGCGACCCTGAAGGGGGACGACGTTCGGATCGAGCTCGATTCCACGGGCCGCGCGGAGGTGATCCACACGGTCTCCATCCACGTCGCAGCGAAGAAGTTCCGCGCGTTCACCGTCGAGGGCATGGACGAGCGACTGCAGCCGCCGGCCGACGAAGCGACGGTCGCGGGCATGGACGGCCCCGGTTGGCCGGCGAGCGCGACGGACGCGAAGGGGCAGTCGGTCGAGGCGTTCATCGAGCCCGCGAAGGAGCCCGGTCGCTTGCGCGTACGCCTCGGAGCGGACGGCGTCGGCCGCGGTGAATACACCGTGCGACTCCGCTACCGGGTCGACTTCGCGCAGCACGCCTTCGTGCGCGACGGCGCGTTCGTGCGCTTCGCGTGGAGCGCGCCGCGTTGGCCCGAAGGGTACGACGGCGCGCGCATCGTCTTCGTCGTGCCGGCGGCGCCCGGCGAGCCCAAGGTGAAGATCGCGGACGGCGCGGGCGAAGGGGAGCACGAAGCGGACGGTGTCGCGCTCGTGGCCGTGCGCCGCGGCGCCGCACACGACGAGCTCGAGATCACCCGACCGCACGTCCCACCGCACGACGATCTGCGCTGGATCGTGCGCGTGGATCCGAAGGCCTTCCCGACGCTCCCCGTCGCAGCGCTCGACGCGGCGACCCACGACACGGCGGCGAGCCCGGTCGCGCGCACCCTCCGCGGCCGACAGGCGCTCGCGCTCGCGTGCGCGACGTCGTTCGTCGCGCTGATCGGTCTGATCCTGCGACGCGATCGCGATGCCGACCGCGCGCGCGGAGCAGATCCCTTCCGGCCGCTCCTCCCCTTGCCGCCGCTCGCACGCGCGCTCTCCTACGGCGCCGCGTCCGCCGGCGCGATCGCGGCCACGTGGAGCGGCCAGCCCTTGGTCGGGGGCGCGCTCGCGCTCGCGGCCATCGCGCTCGGTACGCTCCGCGCGCCCGTCCCTGCCACACCGTCGCGCGCGAAGGGGCGCTGGCTCGCGGTTCCCGAGGCGGGCATCCCGCGCGCCGCGCCGCGCGGCAACGGTCCCCTTGATCCGGGAGGGATCCTCGGCAAGGTGATCGCGGGCGTGGTCATGATCGGCGCCGCGACCGCGCTCGCGATCCTCGCGCGCGCGCACGCACGCTCGGCGGTGGCGCTGGCGATCGATCTCGCCGTCCTCGCGCCGCTCTTCCTCACCGGCACGAGTCGACAGCTCGCGCCCGATCTCGTCGGCGACGCGCACCGCGTGCTCGGTCCCATCGCACGAGCGCTCGATCTGCCGACCGCGCGCGTGCGGTTCGTCGTGCGACTCGCGCAGGAGGAGGCACGCCGGATCGACGAAGTGCGCATCCGGGTCGAGCCGCTCGCGGAGGCCGGCCCAGGTGCCGCGACCGGGCTCTGCACGATCGAGATCGGCTGCGGCCTCGTGCACGGCGCCGGCGGCACGAGCCTCGTCCCCGAGATCCTCGTCCGCTTCTCAGGCGCGAATCATGCGAGCAGAGGCGACGTCGCAGCGCGGCTCGCCGCGGAGTCGGGCACCGCGCCTTCTCCGGGACGCACGGAGGACGAGCTGGTCGTCGCGATTCGTCCGGCGTCGAACGATCCGCAGCTCATTCGTCGCTGGGTGATGCGCGCCCTCGGCGGCGTCGAGGATCGTCGCGAAGGGGGGGCGGCGCCCAACGCGCTCCGCGAGCGGACGCGGCTCACGCCGGCGTCGCCGCTCGGTTCGTGAGCGAAATGCTTTTCTCGCCGTTGGCTTTGACGGCCGAAAGGGGCGAACACTAGGCTGCGCCCCCTCGTGACCCCGGCCCACGTCCTCGCTGTCTATGCCGAGCCGCTCGTCGTCGGTCGGCGCATCGCGATCCTCGGCCCCGAGGACCCGTCGCTGACCGAGGCGGTGCTCTCGCTCGGAGCGCGTCTCCTCTACGTCTACGACCCACGCCCGAACGTCGAGGCGCCGCGGCGCGGGACCGACGCGCGCGTCACGGTCGCGCCGCTCCGTGCGGGGGATCTCGGCGTGCGCGAGGGCGCGTTCGATCTCGCGCTCGTCCCGGATCTCGCGCTCCTCGGCGATCCCGAGGCGGCCCTCGCCTACGTGCGTCGACTCGTGGGAGCTCAAGGCGTCGCTGCGATCGCGGTGCGCAACCCCAAGGCCGGCGCGCCCTGGCTCGACGCGATCACCGGACCGGAGCCCCCGAGCTACACCGAGTTCTACGATCTCTGCACGCTGCAGTTCGCCGAAGTGCGCATGCTCGGCGTCGCTCCGTTCGCCGCGTACGCCGTGGCCGAGTTCGCGCCCGAGCGCGAACCCTCGATCGCGTTCGACGCGTCGCTCGTCACGTCTCCCGACGCGCCGGAGTGGTTCGTCGCGCTCGCGTCACAGGCGACCGCCGCCGCACTCGAGACCTACGAAATCGTGCAGGTCCCGCGCGAGGAGCTCGTCGCGCCGGAGCCCACGACCGACAGCGGCGAGGCGCAGGTCCTCCGCGAGAAGCTCGGAGCCATCGAGCAGAAGCTCCACGAGGCCGAGGCGCGCGCCGGAGAGGAGTCGCTCCGCGGCGATCGCGCGGGTAGCGAGCTCCGGACGCAGAGCGAGG
>JBKJQC010000453.1:0-10841 GCA_046593995.1 Polyangiales bacterium | reverse complement strand
GCGAGCCGACGAGCTCCTTCGCCGCCTCGAAGCCCATGGGGAGCACCTCTCTGCGCGCGATGGAGGCCTCGCGCGCTTCGGCGATGCGGGCGCGCGCGTAGTCGACCGGCACCTCGGCCGGCGCGCGGCCTGCGCGCTGGATCCACGACTGCCAGATCTGACGCAGGTTCCCCGCGGTGGGGTTGCCGCGATTGAGCGACACGATCCCGGTGCGATCGACGGTGGTCACCTCGACGACGTCCGTGCCGCCGGTCTTCGCGATCTTCGCGATCCACCAGATCTGCGCGCCGCGTCCGTCGGGGAACATCATGCGCGCTTCGAACGTGTGCTCCGCCTTCGGGAGCACGGAGACCACGCTCGGCCGCTCGGGGAGCGCGATCCCGCGCGACTTGAGCACGTTCATCGCGCGGCGTGCGGCCTTGCGAATCGAGGACGGCGCAGCGTCCTGCGAGGCAGCCGCGACCGCGCCGGCGTTCCGGCGCGCGACCCACGCCTGCACGAGGGCCTCGTGCTTCTCGGCCGGGACCTTCGCGAGGAGCGCGAGCGCCGCGTCCTGTGCCGCGTCGAGCGTCGCGTCGTCGAACGGCGGCTCTGGCGTCGCCGGCTCGACCGGCGGGTGGTGGAGGGCCTCGCTGCGCTCTGCGTCGTCCTGCTTCGACTGCTTCTTCTTGGCGGCCATGATCGTCCTCGGTCCTCGGAGCGCGATCTCGAACGCGGTCTCGAGGCTCAGTCTCGGAAAGAGTGGAAACAAATGTGAGAGCTCAGGCGAGCGCGACGAGATCGATCTCGACCTTCGAGCCGCGGGGGAGGGCTGCGACCTGCACGGTCGCGCGCGCCGGCGGATCCTTTGGGAAACGTTCGCCGTAGATCGCGTTCACCTTCGCGAAGTCGCCGAGGTCCGTGAGGTAGATCGTCGCGCGGACCACGTTCTCGAACGAGGTGCCCGCGGCCGACAAGACCTCCGCGAGGTTCTTCATCACCTGACGCGTCTGGGCCTCGACGTCGCCTTCGATCATCTGGCCGGTCGCGGGGTCGAGCGGGATCTGGCCGCTGAGGAAGACGAACCCATTCGCGCGGACCGCCTGGCTGTACGGTCCGATCGCCGCGGGGGCGCGGTCGGTCGACACGATCTGTTTCATGGGTCGGCCCGGGTAGCATTGCCGGGCCGCCCCGTCATTTGTGCCTCACCGTTTGTGGGGGCGTCTCATTCGAGCCTGGTCGGGTCGAGCCACTTGCCGTCCGCCGTCTTGCCGACCTTCTTCAGCGCTTCTTCCGCGGGGAGCTTCGGCTCCGGCGGCTTCGGATCGCCGAGCTTGTCGACGATGACCTGGGTGCCGCCGGTTGCGCTGCGGACCTCGACGCGGAAGTACTTCCCCGTCGTCGACTCGCGCACGTGCAGCCGCGGGAAGACCGTGCCGCTCGGACCGATCACCGGCGCCTGCTCTTCCGCTTGATGCGCGATGAACGTCGCCGCGGCTTCGGGCGTCACCGGCACGCGCGCGTAGACGGTGTCGCCGAACGTCCGCTCGACGAAGGAGCCGCGGGGGAGCTGGAGCTCGAAGGCGAACACCATCCCCGGCGCCGGCTCGCCGGGTGCGAGACGGTCCGGTGGTGGCGTCGATGCGGCGGCCGGCGGTGCGGGGGGAGGAGGCTCCTTCTTGCAGCCGACCACCGAGACGGGCGACCCCGAGAGGCCCCCGAGCGCGGCGGCGAGCGCGAACGCTCGCATCGAACAAGCGAGCTTCACTCGACGATGGCTGCCCACGCGTCGATTCGAGTCGCCGAGAGCGGGGCCGTCAACGGGATCGAGATCGTATTGACGCCGGTCGACGTCGTGCCGCTCGAAGGCACGGTGGTCTTCCCCGGACCCGTCTGCGCGACGAGCTCGAAGGCGCCGACCGAGACGTCCGTGACGGTCTGGTGCGACGACGTCCCGCCCATGTACGGGTCCATTCCGATGCCGGATCCCGGGGTGCCGACGCACGACGGACGCTGCGTGACGCCGGCACCGAAGACGATCGTCTTCTCGCCGAGGTTGATGCAGCGGTAGAACTCGGTTCCTTCGAGGTTCGTCACGCCCGCGGGGCAGGGCTGGGCCGACTTGGTCGCGCCGAACGCCGACCCCGCGATCTTGTGGCGTGCCTTGGGCAGCGCCGTCCCGTCGGGACCAGGCTTCGCGTCGTTCAAGAGGTAGTCGACGCCCCAGACCGTGCCTTCGCCGTTGAGGCAGGCGTCGGACGATGCGGTGTCCGGCTTGAACGTCGAGAAGTAGAGGGTCGTGTCGAAGAGCGAGAGCGGACCGGTCGGCGTGATGCCGCCCGTCAGCTTGATGTGCCAGTTGACCTGCGACTCCTGGGTCAGGCCGGTCGAGATCGTCTTCGTGCGCTCCGTCACCGAGTACACGTGGTTGATCGCGGTGGTGGCGAAGTTCGACTGATCGCCGGTCGCGTAGTTGACGACGACGTCGCTGAAGGCGTCGACGCTGAGCACCGGCGCGGTCGCGACCGGGCCCCACGCCTTGTAGTTGACGTTGTCGATGTCGCCGGGGAAGTAGGGGTCGTGGAAGAGGTCGATCTTCCACTTCTGCGGGTCGGGATCGGAGACGTCGATCTTCCAGAGCGAGCCGTCCGAATCGCCGACGAAGGCGCGCGTCGTGACCGTGCCGGCGGCCGCCGGGTAGAGCGCGACGGTGCCGGTCAGCGGCGAGTCGATGCCAGCGAAGCCCTTCAGCTCGGCAGCGCCCGAGTTCACGATCTGGGAGTTGCCGGAGTCGACGAAGATCTTCACCGGCGAGTTGCTCTCGGCCGGGTGATCCGCGCTGCCGTTGCCGGCGGGGTCGTTGCTGAAGCGGCGGAGGATCTTGCCGTCCTGGAGACGAACGACGGTGAAGCTGTTGCCCGCCCCGATCCAACAACGGACCGCATTGCGCGGCGTCGTCGCCGTCGTGGTGCCCTGATACGACTTCCAACGCCCGCAGAGCGAGTCGGTCTTGAAGAGCGTGCCTTCGCCGCCGGGGAGGAACGCGACGGGCGTCTCGATCGGCTCGCTCTTCGACGGGTCCTTGTAGAAGACGGTGCCGATCGCGGGCGTCGCCGGGAAGGTACCGAACAGCTCCTTGTCTGCGCCGGACGCGTCGATGGTCTTCGTGAGCTGCCAGAGGAACTTCGGGTCGGTCGGATCCGTGACGTCGAGCGCGTAGTAGCCGCGGCCTGCGGTGAGCCCGCCGACGGCGACCGTTCGCCAGTTCGCGATGCCCGCGCGAGCGTTGTCGCGCGTTCGACCCCACGAGGTGCCGGTCGTCATCCCGAACGGCACGTCCTTCACGACGGGCGCGGCGTCGAGGAGCAGCGCGTGTGCGCCGCCGTACTGCTTGCCGATGTGCGGGAGCACGGCCGGCGGGATGAACGCCCAGAGCTCGCTCGGATCGCTCTCGCTCTTCACGTCGGTGCGGAACGAGTGGAGGATGCCGTCGTTCGTCGCGACGAGCAGCATCGGGATGCGCGTGGCCCGCGCGTTGCGGAACGCAACGTACGACTCGTCGCGGAGGAAGTTGCTCGGCGGCCCGACGTTGACCGGAGTCGCGTGGTAGATGTCGCCCATCGTCGCGCCCATGGCGAAGCGATCCATCCACGCCGCCTTCGGCTGCGGGAGCGCGAGCGCGTAGTTGAGGAGCTTCTGCTTGCACTCGTCGATGGTCGCCGCGTCCTTGCACGAGGTCGAAGTGATCTCGAGCGCCGTGGCCGGCACGGAGGAGACGAACGCGTTGCCGGACGCCTTTACGCTGGTCGCCGTCCTGAGCGGGAGGCCGTCGCCGTCCGACGCGGAGAGCCCGGGACGGAGCGAATCGCCGGAGCGGGCCGTGCTCGTGACGGCGTCGAGCGTGAAGTAGTTGCGCGTCGCCTGCTTGTTGAGGTTGTTCGTGAAGTCGTCCCCCTCGGCCGGGAGGAACGGCTTCGCGCTCGAGACCAGCGGACCCGACTGGGCGCACTCCCAGCGGATGCGGTTCAGCGTCCCGGTCCAAGGACCGAAGGCGTTGACCTTGAACGCCGTCTGGAATTCGTACTGTCCGGCGGACGCCGACGCCGCCTGCGTGAACACCGGGATGGTGCGCGAGGTCGTCGTCTTCATCGTCGCCTTGGCCATCGCGGACTGCAGCGCGGTGCGCAGCTCGGCGACGTTGTCCGCGAAGATGGCGGTCTTGCCCGCCGTCCCCGGCGTACCGCTGAAGGCCGTCTCGTGCAGCGTGCAGCACGGCTTGAACTTCGGCTCGAGCGCCGGATTCGCGCAGGTCGCGACCGGGTCGGGGAACTTGCAGTCGACCGGGTTGCCGAGCTCGTCGGAGACGGCGAAGCCGACCACGAAGGTCTCGATCATCGGCTTCTTCACGTCGGTCGGGTGCGCGAGATCGTAGGCGATGTCCTGGATGCGCTTCGTCGGGCAGCAACCCTTGGAGTAGTCGGTGCAGCCGCCCGGCTCGGTGTGGACCTGCGTCGTCGGCGTCTTCGGGCTCGTCGGATCCTCGCAGCTCGTACGCAGGTCGGAGTTGGGGAAGCCGTCCGTGATGAGGACGATGAAGTTACCGCGGCAGGTCTGCGACGGATCGAGCGTCGGGCCCTGCGGATCGTCCCACATGTAGTGCTGCGCGTCGGCCATCATCGGCGCGAGCGGCGTCGCGCCGTACGGGCGAGCGGCGAGCATCGCGTAGCGGATGCGATCGTTCACGTTACGGAGCGCGGTCGTCGAGTCCTCGCTCGCGAACGGGATGAGCGGCAGCTCCCACGGCGGAGCGCTCGGATTGCGCGCTCCGAGCTCGTGGATGTGCTGCGAGAGATTGTTCGGATCGACCGTGCAGTTGGCCGGCCAGCCCTTGTACGCGCCGGCCGTGCCAGCGGTCCACCCCGGGAAGTAGCTCCACGTACCCTGCATGCCTGCTTTCGGATCGTGGCTTCCGTTCAGCATCCCGGTCTGCGGATCGACGAGCGGATCGAAGCCCATGAACGCGAAGCGCGCCTGGTCGCGGTAGGTGTCGAGCAGACCGAGGCCGTCGGTCTCGAGGTACGTCTGATCGCAGTCGGTCCCGAGCGGCCCGAGCCCCGAGCCACCCCACTTGCGGAAGCTGAAGGACTCCGGTCCCCACGTCTTCCAGTCGTTGGGCCACGTCTTGTCCGTCTTCGGTCCGAAGGCGCACCCGTTGGTCAGCAGCCGGAAGTGCGGCACGTAGTAGTTGAGGTCGTACGGCGGCAGGCCGCCCAGGCTGAACTCCGTCGAGAAGTCGGTCGTCGAGCGCTTCGTGTGGAGGACGTCGAGGTTCTTGATGCGTCCGCCGAGCACCTCGAGCGCGAGCGTCCAGCGGTTCTTGTAGGCCTCTGCGACCGACCCCGTCGAGTCCTTGGGGGCGAGCGCGCCCTCGGCGATCGCAGGGAACGTTGCGTTCGGCATGCGCTCCATCGACCCCGAGGTGTCGAGGAGGATGAGGACGTTCGGGAGCGGCGGCGTGACGTCGCTCTGCGCGCTCGCCGTCGCAGGGACGAGGAACGCGAGCAGCGCCGCGCCACCGACCCAGAGGCGGGTGGGCACGGATCGCCGAGCGTACGGGCGGCGTTCCAGGTTCATCTCGGGAGTCGTTCGCATCGGGTTACCTCACGCCACCTTCCGTGGGTTTTCAGAGTCCGTAGACGGGGCCGACGAGGACGTGGCCGCGCGCGCTGGTGAAGACGGCACCCTGACCTTCGCCCGTGTCCCAGTTGATCTTCTGGTCGCCGTTGTCGTCGTGGAAGACGACGCCCGTCGCGCTCATCGTCACGTCGAGGAACCTCGGCGTGCCGGCCGATCCGTCGATCGGCGAGCCGGGGACCGGGCGCGTGACGTCGAGCGGATCGGTCATCTCCACCCAGAACCCGGCGGTGACCTTGGAGAGTCCGAGGCTGCCGGGAGTCCCTGCGCCCAGATCGGCCGGTCGCACGAGGCGATCGGTCAGCATGTTGGTGCGGGTCTCGATGTCGAGGAGATAGATGAGGGCGCAGGGCGGGGGCGGCATGATGTACGTGAGCCCCGCGTTCGACCGGCAGCGCGCGAGCGTCGTCGCCGAGCTGCGCATGCGCGTGACGTACGCCTGCGGTGCGGCGGAGAACTCCTGCATCGCGGCCTGACCGGCGAACGACGCGATCTCGAGCGCGACGCCGCGCTGACGCATGAACGCCGAGGACTGCACCTCGGAGCGCGCGTTCGAGAGCGCGAACGTTCCGATCCCCGTGAGGATCAGGATCACCATCAGCACGAGGAACATCGCGGCCCCGCGCTCGCCGTCACGACGTGCGGTCACCATCGGATTCCCCCCTGGTTCGCGATGACGACCTCGCCGATGACGGTGCGGGCGCGCGCGAAGCGACCTGGGGCGAGCTCGTAGCGCATCAGGCCGGGCCCGCCATTGTCCGCGCCCGAGGTGTACTCCGGGATCCGCGTGCGCGTCGTCAGGCGATAGCGGACCGCGCGGATCCGCTGCGGCTTGATGGTGATGTCGTTGAGAACGTCGCCGCCGTAGAGGAGGTTGGTCTGGTCGCCGAACGGAAGGGACCTGATCGCAGGCTCGATCCACGCGCCGCCGGGGACCTGCAAGGGCGACTCGTCGACCGTGAACGCGAACCCGAGATCGACCGCGTACTCCGCGACGATCTCCTGCGAGTCGGCGATCTCGGTGCCGTTGGGGTTGAGCTCCGTGCGCACCAGATCGTACTTGAGCTGGTCGCCGACGCCGCCGGCGTCGGGGTAGGCCCACCCGAACGCGGCGTTGAACGACAGCGAGCGGACCGAGTACTCGACGAGCGAGATCGGGTTGACCTCGCAGCCGATGCAGCCGCCGGTCCCGCCGCAGCGCTTCACGACGGTGGAGCCGACGACGGTCTGGAACGCGGGCGTGCTGGTCGTCGTGATCACCGGCCGGTTCGAGGCGTCCATGCCGGCCCCTTCGATGACGAGGAACTGCGACACGCCGAGGGTGTTGCGCACGCGGAGGATGCGGCCGGCGGCGAAGACGGACTTCATCGCCTCGGTGGCGCTGCCCGTCTCGCCGAGCTGCATCAAGCGCGCGGTCGCCGCGAAGTTCGTCTGCAGGGTGATCGCGTAGCCGCCGCCGCCGCTCGACGGCGCGATGTCCGCCGCGAGGTAGTAGTCGGTGCTGGTGAAGTTGCCGGCGACGGTGAGGCGATCCGGGCTGAGTCCCTGGGCCGCGCTCTGCGGCGCATCGGTCGCGCCGAGGCCGTCCAGCCCGCGCCGCAGGTGGAGCGACTGCAGGCGCATGCTCACGCCGAGGGAGGCGGGATCCGGACAGACGTCGGGATCCCTCCGCACGTTCGGCGTCGACATGAACCCGGCGCGCTCGATGTCCTGCCGCATGCGGTCGACGCCGATGCGGAGGTTGAGCTGGGTGCTCGCGACGCGCCCTTCACCCGCGAACATGCGCGTGGCGCCGCGCGACAGCATGAACGCGGCGAGCACCACGAAGAGGCCAGCGCCGCTCGCGACCAGGAGCTCGATCAGCGTGAAGCCGCGCTCTCCAGCGCGAGACGGCCCCAGATCGAGCGCGGCGGGGTGTTGCGGCGTGCTCATGGCATCGCCCTCGCCTTCGTGACGGCGGAAACGGCATACGCCCAGTGGAAGTTGTCCCTGTCGGCGCCGAGCGCGTTTTCGTTCCCGGCCACGGTGCAGATGCCGTTCCACAGTCCGTACCCGCCGAAGGCCGTCGGGTTGCCGAGGCGGCGCTTTCGCCAGAACACGCGGACCTCCGCGCGGACGAGCCCGTTCATGGCGACGGCCGTGCCGTAGATCCGGCGCAGGCGCAGGTGCGAGCAGAAGACGACACGGTCCCTCTGCGCGTTGGCGTCGTCGAGGTCCACGTCGAGGCCGTTCAGATCGAACGAGGGCATCGCCATCGGCTCGAGGGGGGTCTTGCCCGGGCGAACCCACGCGTCCGCGTTCGCGGTCACGTAGCCGAGCCACGCGGTCCCTCCGAGGTCCTCGGAGCCGACGTTCGGCGACGGGTGGTTCCACCGCTGCGCGTCGGTCTGCAGTCGGTTGACCCAGGTGCGCGTGATCGCGTTCGCGATGGTGAAGAGCTGCGCGTCGGTCGTGGACGCGACGGTCGCCGCTTGCAGCGCGACGATCCCGAGCATGCCGATGGCGAGCACCGTCAAGGCCATCATGACCTCGAGGAGCGTGAAGCCGCGGCTGTTCTTCCGGCTGTTCTTGCGGTGAAGCGGCTTCATCTCAGATCGCCTCGATGGCGGGCGTCCCGTTCGGTGCCAGGCGCAGCGTGCGCTGCAGGCCGAGCGCGCGGTTCGTCGCGTCGCGGCGGGCGATCTGCCAGCGCGCGATCTCGACGCCGCGCGGACGCATCCACGTCGTCCCGTTGTTCCGCCACCAGCTCGTGCCGCCGGGCGTGAAGCAGTAGTCGCCGATCTTCGGGGTGGTGCCGTCGGCGGTCACGCGGATGTCGCGCCCGCCGTAGGAGCCCGTCGCGCCGGCGAAGTCGATGCTCTGGAGGACCAACGAGTCGGAGGCGTCCCAGCGCGGCGAGAGGCAGCTCGCGAGCGGACCGTTCGTCGCCTGGAACGTGGTGCGAAGGACGAACTTCGAGGAGCTGCCCGAGTCCGTGACCTGCACGACGTGGGCGGCGCCCGTCGCGATCGCGCGGGATCGCGCGATGCGGAACATCGCGGAGACATCGTCGGCGGCGCGCGCGGCGTGGCGGTCCCCCATGATCCCGGCCATGCCGGGCATGGCGAGCGCGACGAAGACACCGATGATGGTGACGACCGCCATGAGTTCGAGGAGCGTCACGCCGCGGGCGTGCGTGCGCCTCTCACCTCGTCGCCGTGCGCTTCCGGACAGAGCCATGCGGGTGTCCACCGCAGCAAGCCATGTGCCGCCCACCACGTTCAGGAACCCCGCACGATCTCCAGGGGAGGCGGAGCTCCCGAGCGGCTCCGGAGCGAACCTCTTGCGGCGCTATGCACAAAGTTCAAGGCGCGGCCCCTCTCCTACCGCCGGCGCGAGACCCGTTCGAACCCTCCCCGACCGCCCGGTCGAGATGGCGTTCGCTCCCGCTCTGCCCGCCTGTTCCTCTGCGCGCGCGCGCTCGCTTCTGGTACTCGCTCGACATGCGGAAGCTCTCGCTCACGAAGCTCGGTGTCGTGGTGTCTGCGCTCGCGGGTCTCGCCGCTGCGCTCGGAGGAGCGGTCGGCTGCAAGGAGGACAAGCCCGGCGGTGCCCCGCAAGGGACTCCGCCTCCGCCGCCGCCCAACATGGCGGCCACCGGGAGCGGCGCTGCGAGCGCCGGTGCCGCGAAGAACCTCTGCGATCCGAGCGCGGTCGGCATCGTCGACGCGAAGACCGCAGTGCTCCTCCCGGCCACGATCGAAGGCTACTGCGTGCTCAAGACCGACGGCGTGCGCGCGTGGGGTGAGGGCACCGGGAAGAAGATCGAGGACGTCTCCGACATCATCGACGGGATGGGCGAGCTCTACTCCCACAACTACTTCGCGAAGCGCTACGACAGCCTGAAGTACGTCGAAGGCGCGGGCACCGGGGCCGAGGTGGAGGTCACTTTCACGACGTACGACAAGCCCGAGAACGCCTACGCGCTCTTCACGTACAAGAACGTGTCGAACCAGGATCCCGACCCCGAGGCCGCGAAGAAGCAGAACCGCACGCCGCTCCGCAAGCTCGAAGGTGGCGGCGCCGCGTCGCTCGGCAACGCGAACGCGCTCCTCTGGAAGGGGAACTATCTCGTCGAGCTCACCTACGTCCCCGACGCGACGAAGTCGCTTACCGACGCGACGAAGGCTGCCGACGCGATCCTCCCGAAGTTCGTGAAGGCGATCGCCGACAAGCTGGTCGGCGCGGTCGATCCGCCGGCCGACGTGCGGCTCCTCCCGACCGAGGCCGAAGGGCGTCTGCCGCTCGGGATCGACTATGTCCCCGCGAAGTACAAGAAGCCCGAGGGGAAGGGGGACGCGCTGCACGTCTCGGCGGGTGCGTATGCGCAGGCCTTCATGCGCGACGGCAAGAAGCGCTTCCGCGTGCTCGCCTTCTCACGCGACGAGAAGGACGCGGCGCGCGACGCGATCGCCGCGTTCTCGAAGCTCCCCGGCGCAGTGCCGCTCAAGGAGGCGAAGGACTTCTCCGACGAGGCGTGGCACTTTCCCTTCACCGTGGGACAAGGCGGCGCCGGCGCGGGTGGGAAGGCCGAAGGCGTCGCGGCACGACGCGGCTCCATGGTCTACGCCGTGATCGACGAAGAGCTCGCCCTCGGTGATCCCGCGAACACCGCGGACTGGCCGCGTCTCACGAAGGACGAGAAGGTCACGAAGCTGAAGGCCATCATGTCAAAGGCGGGCACAGCCCCCGTCGCTCCTTCGTCGTCGGCCGCTCCCTCCGCGGCGCCCTCCGCGTCCGCGTCGAAGTGAGCCTACGTGCCTCGCACCTCGACGACTGACGACTTCTCCCGCTGTGCTGGACGTTCGGGGTCGACGGTCGAAGACTTCCTCCCGCTCGGTTCCCGCTGACCTCCACAGAGCGATTCCCGCACGGAAGAGGCCTGTTTCTTTCGAAGGAGCGGGCTCCGCAGTAGAGTTCCACCGTCATGGCGAAGAAGTCCCCCCCCTCACCGCCTCCGCCCGAGACCCCGCGCGAGCTCCCCTCGCGCCGGGACATGCTCGTGCGTGGTGGTCTCATGGGAGGCGTCCTCGCCGGTACGGCGGCGCTCGCGCGTTGGCGCTGGGACAAGGGCGTCTTCACGCAGCACCAGGCGGAAGGCGCGCGTCAGACCCGCGACTTCCGCTCGA
>JBKJQC010000646.1:0-9544 GCA_046593995.1 Polyangiales bacterium | reverse complement strand
CGACGCCGCGGCAACGTTCGCGGAACGTGCGCTCCGCCCGACGGAACTTCTCGCGCGCGATCTTCCACTGGCCGAGCCCATAGTGGAAGAACGCGTCCGCTGCGCCGGCGAGCGCGTAGGCGTGCGGATCGTCGACCTGCTCGGCGAGGGCCTGCGTCGTCTTCACGAGGAGCTCGGTCCGCGCGCGCGCCGGCTCGCCGCCCCCGGCGGTGAAGACCGTCTCGGCGGTGAACGCGCGCACGAGGCGGTATCGGTCGCCGGCGCGCAGCGCAGCGATCAGGTGACGGGTGCCGAAGTCGGCGCCGACGATCACGTCGACGAGCCCGAAGCCCGTCGTCAGCGCCCAGAACGTGTCGATGCGCGACAGATCGTCGGCGGAGATCGCGTCGGGGGTGCGCGGCTCGAAGCCGAGGCCGCGGAAGCGGAGCTGCGTGCGACGGAAGAAGAGCGATGCGAGCGCGCGGCGCGGGCTCTTCGGGAGCTTCTCGCCGAGGACCGCGAGCACGCCGTCGAACACCGCGAGCCCCTCGTCGACGTGCCCCGACTGGAGGAGGTTCTGCGCGGCGCGTCGGTGGAGCTCGAGCATGTCGATCTCGCCCGCTTCGTCGGCGGCGGCGAGGTACTCCTTCGCGGCTTCGCGCCCCCGTCCGGCGTTCACGAGCGCGTCGGCGCGCGCGATGTGATGCGCGCGTAGCTCGGGCGCGTTCGGCGGCGCGAGATCGATCGCGAGCTGCCACAAGGCCGCCGCGCGCACGAACGCGAGCGCCTTCTCGGCGCGACGCGCGGCGATCGCGGCGTAGTGACTCGCCTTCCAGCGCGCGCCCGCGGCGCAGAAGTGCGTGGCGAGGGCCTCCGGCTCTTCGGCGCCAGAGGCCTCGATCGCGTTCGCGAGGCGGAGGTGCGTGTCGGCGAGATCCGTCGCCGAGAGCCTGCGGACGACCGCCTCCGCGATCTTGCCGTGCCACGCCTCGAGCGCATCGACGTCCCCCTTCTCGGTAGACGTGCGGACCGACCGCACGAGGTGCTCGTCGCGGAGGCGGAGCTGCGCGACGTGGTCGTCGTCGACCTCGGCGGCGCGGGCCGCGATCGCGGAGGAGATCGGCCGACCCGAGACCGCGAGGACCTCGACGAGCCGTCGCGCGCCGCGATCGAGCGGGGCGAGCCGAGAGTCGATCATGGCGTCGAGCGTCACGCCCGACGGCGCGAGCTCGGGGTGTGCGCGGAGCCAGCGCGCGTACTCGAGGATGAGGAACGGGTTTCCGCCGGCTTCGAGCGCGACCGCTCCCACGAGCTCGGATGGCCGCGTCGAAAGCCCTTCGAGGAGACCGCTCGCGAGGACCCGCGCGTCGTCGGGACCGAGCGGCTCGACCCCGATGTCGTAGACCTCGCACGCAGCAGATCGACGGCGTCTGCGCGCAGTCGTGCTGCCGCGGAGATCGACCGGGAGCCCAGCCGCGTGCGCGGGAACCGCTCCCTTGTGGTCGTCGGCCTGATGCATCGCGTGGAGGGCACGGAGCGTCGGGTTCCCGGGGGCGTCCTCGTCGCGATACGCGGCGACGAGCATCATCGACGGCGGATACGGCGGGCGGAGCAGGTCCGAGAGGAGCGCGATGCTGTCGAGATCGCCCCACTGCAGGTCGTCGATGGCGAGGACGAGCGCGCGGCGATCGGCGACGCGCGCGAAGAGCTCGCGCAGCGCGGCGAACGCGCGACGTCGCAGCTCGGCGGGATCGGGTGTCTCGTTCCCGACGTGCGGCGCCGCGACCACGGCCTCGACGCGATCGAGGACGGGGAACAGCCGCGCGATCGCGTGCACGTCACGCGGGAGGATCGCCTCCGCCTGCAGGCGCGTGAGCCGACGCAGGTAGCGGCTGAGCGCGTCGATGATCCCGTCGAGGGCCTTGTAGGGGACGGACTCGTTCTCGTAGCAGGCGCCGGAGAGCACGAGCGCCTGTTGCTTGATCGCGATCTCGTCGAGGAACTTGCGGAGGAGCGCGGACTTGCCGACGCCCGCAGGACCATGGAGGTGGAGCGAGACGGCGCGCCCCTGACGGCTGCGACGAAACGCGAGAGAGAGACCGTCGATGTGCTTCTCGCGTCCGAGGAGCACGGTCCGCGCGGGGTTCTTCGAGATCGGCGGAGGAGGGACGCTCGCGGTCGGCGAGTCCTTCTGGCGCCGGAGCTTCCGCAGGACCTCCTCACCGGTCGGGCGCGTGTGCGGATCGCGCCGCAGGAGCGCCGTGCAGAGCGCGTCGAGATCCTCGGGCAGGCCCTCGACGAACGCGCCGGGAGCAGGGCCGTCCTCGCGCTCCTTCGCCATGAGGATGTCGAGCGCGGAGCCGACGAACGGCAGCCCGCCGGTGAGCGCCTCGAAGAGCACGACACCGACCGAGTACCAGTCGCTCGGCGCGCCGAGCTCACGGAGCGAGCCCTGTTCCGGTGACATGTACTCGGGCGTGCCGAGCACGTTCCTCTCGAGCGTCTGCAGCGTCGCGTCGCCCCGGGAATCGCCGCGCATGTCGATGGCCAGACCGAAATCGAGGAGCACGACGCGCCCGGCGTCCTCGCCCGACTTCGTGACGAGGATGTTCGACGGCTTCACGTCGCGGTGCACCTTGCCCGCGGCGTGGAGCGCGACGACGCCCTCGGCGAGCTGGACGAGCGACGCGCGAAGACGTTCGAAGTCGAGCTTCGGCGAGACGCGCAGCCCCGACGATCGCGCGAGCCCCCGCGGCGACGAGCGATCGGGGAGCGACTCCGGTTCGGGCTCGTCGACGGTCGCGTCCTGGATCGACACCGGGACGTCGTCGCGGCGGACCCACTCGAGGAAGTTCACGCCCTCCACGAGCTCCATCGTGAAGAACCACAGCGGGCCGTCCGCCACGAGCTCGAAGAGGCGGACCAGGTTCCGGTGCCGCACGTCTGCGAGCGCGCGGAACTCCTGCTTCAGGTGGTAGATGGCGGCCGCGTCGAGCTGGCGCAGGGTCTTGAGCGCGACGTCGGTGCCGTGCGCGCGGTCTCGTGCGTGATAGACGACGCCCATCCCCCCGGCGCCGATGCGGCGGACGACGGAGAAACGCTCGCTGCCGCGGAACTCTCCGCTGGGCGAGATCTCCCACGCTTCCGAAGCGCTCGTCTTCGCCGTCACGCGCGCGCCCCCCCATCTGCTCACGCCCAGAGACCGACGCCCGGACCGATTGGCGGTGTCTCGGAAAGGGCGTTGTCTCGGAGGGAAGGATACAGCGATACCATTGCCGGTACATGGGGCTGGTACATGGGGGCTGAGACATGGGCCTGAGCGGCGTCCTCTCGGTCGGGGCGGTGGTGGGCGGACGCTACCGGGTCGAGGAGCTCTTCCCCGATCGCGAGGGCGCGATGTCGATCGTCGCGCGGGCGCGGCGCCTCGATACGGGCGAGGCCGTCGCGATCAAGGCGCTGCACCCCGAGCTGGCGGGGGATGCGGAGCTCGTCGAGCGGTTCCGACGCGAGGCGCGCGCCCTCGCGCTCCTCCGCAACGAGCACGTGGTCCGGGTGCACGAGGTCTACGAGCCGAAACCGGGCGAGCCCTGCATGGTGATGGAGCTCCTGCGCGGCGAAGACCTCGATCAGGTGCTCGAAGAGGAAGGACCGCTGGAGCTGCACGACGCCGTCGCCGCGATCGATCACGCGTGCGATGGCGTCGGCGCGGCGCACGCCCACGGCATCATCCATCGCGATCTCAAGCCCGCGAACCTGTTCCGCGCGCGACAGCCCGATGGGTCGTTCGTGACCAAGGTGATCGACTTCGGGGTCGCGAAGGCGACGGCGATCGACGAGTCGAGCCTCACCGGTACCGGCGCCGCGATGGGCTCACCGCTCTACATGTCCCCCGAGCAGCTGCGGCAGGATGATCTCGACGTGCGCACCGACATCTGGGCGCTCGGGATCACGCTCTACGAGCTCCTGGTCGGCGTGACGCCGTTCGAGTCGGAGGTGCCGGCGTTGGTGATGGCGGGGATCTTCACGCAGCCGCCGGTGCCGATGCGCGACGATCGCCCGGACGTGTCGGAGGCGCTGGAGGCCGTGATCTTCCGCTGCCTCGAGAAGGATCGCGAAGCGCGCTTCGCGAGCGTGCATGCGCTGCGCGAAGCGCTCGACCCCTTCCTCCTTCGCTAGGACTGTTGCAGAGCTCCTCTCCCTCCGGGAGAGGCTGGGTGAGGGTAAATTCCGGGAGAGATCTTGCCCTCACCCTGCCCTCTCCCAAGGGGAGAGGGTAAAATCCGAAGGGTTCCGCAACAGCCTCTCGCTAGGCTCAGATGGCGCGCTTGAACGTCGCCGGCGCGACGCCGCCCGTGAACGAGCAGGTCATCGAGTTGCAGTCGCTGACGACCGCGCAGCGGTAGACGGGATCGGTGAGCTTCGTGTCGACCGGAGCGGAACCTGCGTTCTGCATGGTGGCTTGGCCCAGCGTCGTGCCGTTGGCGGCGCGGACGAGGTACACGCCGGGCTGTGCGCCCGGAGCGATGTCGATGCGCTGCGGCTGGAACGGCAGCGGCGCTGCCGAGGTCCAGCTCCCGATCACGTCGCAGGGAGGCGGCGGAGGGGGAGGAGGCTGCGCGGCGACGGGGGGAGGCTGCGCGGCCTGGCGGCGACAGCCCCCGACGCCCCCGATGGTGGCAGCGAGGACGAACGTGACGGCGAGGGTGGCGAGTCCGCGGTACATGCTTCCTCTTGGACGCCCGAAGGGGCGCAGTGATTCGCAGACATCGTAGCTATCTCCTGCGAATGCTACCTTCGTCGACCCGCGGCGTTGCTGGGTCGACCTTTTCGACGTCGGCGGAGCACTTTGTGGAGGATCGGCCGAAACGCGGCGGAAGGGCAACCGACGCGCAGACCGAGCTCCGCGCGGCGCGCGTTCACGCGGGGGACGCGTTCGCACCGTCGTTGGAAGATCCGCCCGAAGGAGGCGCTGCCGCCTCGGCGCGGATGCGCGGGAGACGCGCGGTGAAGCGCAGATTTCCCTCGCGGGTGACGACCTCGAGGAGCCCGCCGTGCGCCGCCACGATCTGCTGCGCGACGTACAGCCCAACGCCCGTATGCGACGTCTGCACGGACGCCGGTCGCTTCCGCGTGGCCACCGTGATCGATACCTGCTCGAGCCCTGTCACCATCGTGACGTCGATCTGGGCGTCGGTCGCGCCCTGTCGCAGAGCGTGCCGCGTGATGTTCGAGATCGCCTGCGCGAGGCGATCCGCGTCCCATCGTCCCTTCAGGTTGCCCTCCGCAGAGAGCACGATCGCGCGCGCGGGGTTCTCTTCCTTCAGCTCGGCGATGACGGACGCGGCGATGCTGCCGATGTCGATCTCCTCGCGGGCGATCGGGATCCCCTCGCCGGCGCCGGCCGCTGCGAGCTCGACGAGATCGTCGAGGAGGCGGCGCATGCGCTCGGCGCTCCACGACAGGCGCGCGATGGACTCGGCGTTGGTGGGAGAGAACTCCGTCTGCTTCGAGAGGCGCTGCGCGTTCGCCACGACGGCGGCGAGCGGCGTGCGGAGATCGTGGGCGAGGATGGAGAGCATGCGCGCGCGGAACGCGATCTGCTCTGCGTCGGCGTCGCGCACGGCCGTCCGCACGGTGTCGTAGAGGAAGAGCGTCGCGCCTTCGCCGTTGGGAACGACGGCGAGATCGGCGACCGCGCGCCCGCTGTCGACCGTCTGGACCTCGCAGCGCTCGGGGCCGAACGCTGCCTGGGCGTCGATCGCCTGCTGCACGCGCGCCGTCGTCTCGTTGTCGGCAAAGACCGAGGAGAGTCGCATGTGCGGGAGCGAACGGCGCCGGAGCGCGAGGAGCCTGAGCGCCGCGTCGTTCGCGTCGCGGATCTTCCCATCGAGGCCGACCTCGATCACGCCGAAGATGTTCGCTGCGGCGAGGCGCGCGAGCCCGACGTTCGCGCGATCGGCATCGGCCGCGCCGGAGATCGTCGCGAGGATCGACTCGACGATCGCCTCGATCTTCGGATCTCCTTCAGCCGTGATCGAGGCGGCGCGACGGAGGTGGGCGAGCTCGCGGACGGTCGGTTGCAGCTTCCGCTCGAGGAGGCGGGCCTTCGTGACGATCGTCGCCGCGATGTCGGCTGGCTCGCGCTCCGCTTCGGTGGCGAGCGCCTCGAGCATCGCCTCTGCGCGCTGTCGCCGCGCCCCTCGTTCGGCTGCGTCGGCCGGCAGGAGCAGATCTGCGTCGCTCCGCTTCTCGAACTCGGTGAGTACTTCGGCGCGACGGTCAGGTGAGCCCATGCACGCCACCTGATGTCGCGCGGAGCCTCGCGGTAGCGCCGACTCGTGTCCGAGAAGCGCGTCATCGCATGACGCGGTTCATGACGCGCGTCGTCCGGAGAGCCGCAGGAGCGCTCCGAGGGCGAGAAGTGCGGCGCTGCTCCACAGGGAGCCGTGCGAGAGCGGACCGTCCGAATGCGGGACACCGACGGTGCACCCGGCGGGCGTCGCGCCGACCTCTTCCGGATCGCCGTTCCCGCCCTTCGCCTCGTTGCCGGACGCACTCGACCCAGGGGCGTCCTCGTCGCAGGCGTCCCCCTTTCCGTCGCCGTCGACGTCCGCCTGATCGCCGTTGGGATCGAGCGGGCAGTTGTCCTTGGCGTTCGGGATCTCGTCGCCGTCGCTGTCGTCGTCGCAGACATCGCCCGCGCCGTCCTCGTCGAAGTCGGCCTGATCCGCGTTCGTCGCGGTTCGGCAGTTGTCGACCTCGTCGGGCACGCCGTCGCCGTCGCCGTCTTCGTCGCAGGCGTCGCCGAGGCCGTCCTCGTCGCCGTCCTTCTGGTCGGCGTTCACGATCAGATCGCAGTTGTCGACCTCGTCGAGGATGCCGTCCCCGTCGTCATCGGTGTCGCAGGCGTCCCCCTTCCCGTCCTTGTCGGTGTCGGCTTGATCGTCGTTCTTCACGCCGGGGCAGTTGTCGGTCGCATCGGGGGCACCGTCCGCGTCGTCGTCCTGATCGCAGGCGTCCCCCTTCCCGTCGGCGTCGCTGTCCTTCTGATCGACGTTCTTCACCTGCGGGCAGTTGTCGGCCGTGTTCAGCAGCCCGTCACCGTCGATGTCCGTGTCGCAGGCGTCCCCCTTCCCATCCTTGTCGGTGTCGGCCTGCGTCTTGTTCGCGACCTTCGGGCAGTTGTCCTTGCTGTCGAGGATTGTGTCGCCGTCGTCGTCGGTGTCGCAGGCGTCCCCCTTGCCGTCCTTGTCGGTGTCGAGCTGGTCCACGTTCTTGACGAGGTCGCAGTTGTCCTTCGCATCGAGCACACCGTCGGCGTCGTCGTCGGTGTCGCAGGCGTCCCCCTTGCCGTCCTTGTCGGTGTCGACCTGGCTCGTGTTCTTCACGGTGTCGCAGTTGTCGGTCGCGTCGGGAACGCCGTCGCCGTCCCCATCTGGGCCGCCGCCGAACGCGCGCAGCTCGGTGAGCGTGCCGTTGAAGCGATTGACGTCGACGCCGCCGCTCACGCCCGAGACCGAGCCCGAGTCGGAGTATTGCCAGAACTTCCAGTCTCTCCAGCCGGGCGGCAGGTTCGGACACGACACACCCCAGTTCGCGACCCACAGCGGGTAGCCCGCGAAGTTGGGATTGCCGATCGACGCCCAGAAGCCGGACGCCGTGTAGATGATCGGCTTGCGACCCGTGGCCTTCTCGACGACGGCGATCCAGGTCTTCACGCGCGCGATGACGGTCGCGTCGGACTGACCATCGCTCGCCTCCACGTCGATCACCGGCGGCAGATCGTTCGGCCCGAGCGTGCCGATCTTCGACAGGAGGAGCTTCGCCTGCGCGGTCGGATCCTGCCCCGGCCGGAAGAACTGGTACACGCCGCGCACGAGCCCCGCCGACTTCATCGCGGGCCAGTTCCGCGTGAAGTACGAGTCGGGATACTTGGTGCCGTCGCTCACGCGCGCGAACGCGAAGACGCGACCATCGGCTTTGACCTTCGTCCACGACACCGCGCCCTGCCACGCCGAGACGTCGATCCCGAGGACGGTCGACCCGCTCGCGCAGACGCGCAGCTCGGAGCTGACGACCCCGAGCTCCTCGCGGCCCGCCGCCGCGACGCGGTCTTCGGACGCGGTGCCGGAGGGCGCGACGCACGCGAGGGGCGACACGATGGTGAAGAAGGCAAAGGCTGCGAGTCGGTGCGTTCTCGGGAAGGCCACGACGGGTGCCATGAGCAACCCACAGGCCAGGGCGTGCGCGCCGCGAATGAGGCGGGATTCTTCGGGTGGGGTCACGATGTCGTGACGTTCCACTGGCGGGGTGGTCAGAGGGGTGACCGGGTCGTTCGTGAGAGAGAGCGGGCACGGGAGCACGGCCACGGCCACGGCCACGGCCACGGCGACGGCGAGAGGAGACGAGACGCGCGTTCACGCGGCAGCGGTCACGTGCCGCTGCTGGCGGATCTCCCCACCACGTTGTCGAGGCACGCCTTCGTGCGGGAGATCACCTCGCGGAGCTCGTACCAGGCGAACCCTCGATACACGCGCTTGTCGGCTTTGGCTCCGTCGGCGGCCAGGCCGAGGCGGCGTGCGACCCACACTGCGCGTGACAGGTGGAAGCGCTGCGTGACGATGATCGCGCTCTTCACGCCGTAGACGTCGCGCGCGCGGGCGAGCGAGAGGAAGGTGTCGAAGCCACCCGGGTCCATCACGATCGCCGACTCGGGGACGTTCTCGGCGACGAGCCAGCGCTTCATCGCAGCCGGCTCGTCATACGCACCGGTGCGGTCACCGCTCACGAGGATCTTGGGCGCGTGCCCGGCTCGATGGAGGGCGAGCGCGGTCGCGAGACGATCCTCGAGGACCGGGCTCGGGGTCGCGTCTCCTGCGAGCCCCGCGCCGAGCACGAGGATGACGTCCGACGCGCGCGCGCGCCGCGGCGGCTCGGGCGAGCGACCGCCGAGGACGACGATCACGTTGCACGCGACCACGATCGCGAACGCCGCGCCCGAGAGCCACCGCAGAGCGCGCCACTTCACCAACCGCGAGAACGCACGCGCCGCCACCGCTGTTCCCGTACACCCCATCCGGCGCGGGGACGAGCGCGTCGGACCGCTACTTCCTCGGGAGGCCCGTGCAGGGATCGATCGGCGCGCCGCCCTTGTCCGGGAAGGTGCTCTCGTCCTTGCCGACGGTCTTCATGCCGGTGCCGAGGACGGTCTTCTCATCGGCGCTCTTCTGGACGAACAGCTTGTCACAGCCGCCGCCCTTGCTCGGGGCGCTCCAGTAGTACGTCGAGGAGACGGCCGCGCTCGGGTCGGTCGCGTTCGCTGCGTACGTCTGCACGCCAAGCTTCTTCGTCACTGCGGAGTACGCCGAGTCCCAGGCGTCGCCCTCCTTCACGAGCTTCCCCGCGGCCGTGAGGTCGGCCTTGCTGTTCTTCTTCAGCTCCGAGGCGGGCGTCGCGACGAACTCCGGCCTCGCGGGCGCGCTCGGCTTCGCCGCGGACGAGGCAGCGGGGGCGGCCGACTCGCTCGCCGTCGGCGCCGGGGACACGGTGGGGGACTCGCTCGAGG
>JBKJQC010000623.1:0-4211 GCA_046593995.1 Polyangiales bacterium | reverse complement strand
GTGCGCCTCCCCGCACCGGCGGGCAGCTTCACTCCGGTGTTGTGGAACATGCCCGCGCCGGCGTCTCCACGATCTTTCCTGGCTTCATCCGCGACGCGGGCATGTTCCACAACACTGGCGTCAAGCTCCCCGCCGGTGCTGGAACGCGCACGCCCGGCGATGTCGCGAACGCGGTCCTCCGCGCCATTCGCGACAACCCCGCGGAGATCAACGTGGCCGCGTTCGAGCAGGTCCTCGGCGCCCACCTCGCCGGCGTCGCGCCCGAGCTCGTCGCCGCGTTCGCGCGCATGAGCGACGGTGAGCGGCTCGCCAAGGAGATGTCGACCGCGCAGAAGCACAAGCGCTGATCACCCGCCGATCACGAGCGTCTCGCACCCGCCGCACGTGAGGCGCGAGCGCGGGACGCCGGTGAACAGGTCGGTCACCGTGCACACGCGACCGTCGGCGAGCGTGACGAAGTCGCCGTCGCAGCGGACGATCTCGCGGAAGTAGTCGCGGGCGCAGCTGCTCCGCTGCGGGCGTCCGTTCTCGAGCGGGAACTCGGAGTTGCAACGAACGCCAGGGCAGGTCCGCATCGCGACGTCGTCGCACGTGAAGCACCCCTCGCGGTCCCGAAGACAGTTGCGGGACGTGCGGCACTCGTAGGTGCAGTAGCCGGCGATGCAGCTCCACGCGGCGGGACCGTTCGGCGAGCAGAACGAGAGGCTCGGAGCAGGCTCCGTGCAGTCGCGGGCGCTCCTGCACTCGACGATCGACGCGTCACCCGGCGGCGGCGGCGGCAGATCGGTGTCCTCGGACGGCGCGGTGTCCTCGGACGGCGCGGCGTCGACCGGCGACGCTTCCGACGCGACGTCGGCCGGGGAGGCGCCGTCGACGGACTCGTCGAGCGCACCGAGCGACGTGCGCGCGCCGCAGCCGAGCAGCAGCGACACGCACGCGAGCCGCACGCCGCGGGTGATCACGCAGAGAGGGATATCACTTCACGTCGAGCTTCGTCTCCGGCCCGTAGCCCTCGGTCGCGGACATCGGGACCACCGCGTGCACCGGCGCGAGCGTGAACGTGCCCTTGCGCGTGGCGATCAGCGGGACCTGGACGTCCTTGGTCCCGACCGGCACCGACTTCAACGACAGCACGAGCGACGCTCCCTCACGGAACGACGCGATCGCCCCGCTCTTCACGAGCGCCTGCAGCGCCAACGTATCTGCGGAGAGCCCGGCCGTGAGCGGGATCGTGACCAGCACCTCGGCCTGCGCGACCTTGGTCGTCACCTTGATCGTCGCGGTGGTGGTTCCGCCTGCGGGGACGGCGCTCGCCGAGAGCGCGCGCTCGATCTTCAACCCGAGCCCCTCGACCCGCGCCCCGGCGACCCAGCGACGGAGGCCGATCGACGCCGGAGCGGTGAGGTTTCCGTCGTACGCGACGCGCACCTCGTGCTTGCCGATGGTGAGGTACGGCGAGAGATCGACGCTGCGCAGCGACGCGGCGCTGACGAAGGGATCGTCGGGATCGATCTTCACGGTGCGGACGACCTTCCCGTCGACCGCGATCGTGACCATCGCGCCGGACTTCTCGGGCGGCGTCGGATCGAGGAACGTGAGCCCCTCGATCGCGGCTGCCGTGCCCCACGCGTTGTGCCACGCGCCCCACGAAGGTCGCGACGCGAGGAGGAAGTCCGTCGCGTCGTGCAGATCGGCGTCGTAGGTTCCGGGTGCGACGGTCGTGAGGAGCTCGATGAC
Source organism: Polyangiales bacterium (assembly GCA_046593995.1). GTDB lineage: Bacteria > Myxococcota_A > Polyangia > Polyangiales > JADJMO01 > JALHOE01. The sequence continues at coordinate 2,474 of JBKJQC010000623.1, read as the reverse complement.
GGCGCGCGTCGCCTCGATGCGGCCACCCCACGCGTGGAACCACGAAGGCTCCCAGTACCCGCCGCGATAGCTCCCGAGGAGCGCACGGATCCCCTGATCGACGTCCTCCTGCGACTTGCCCGCGCCGTTACTCGCGGTTGTTGGAGCGACCGCGCGATCGTGGAGCCACAGGCCCATCGTCGCGTTCGCGAGCGTCAGCGGATCCTCCGACCCCGGTCCGCCCTTCACGATCGCGCGCGCCTTGGCCACGAGCACGTCCATCGCGCTCTTGTCGGTGCCGTACACGGGGTGCCCCTTCTCCGACGCGGCCACCGCGCGGAAGAGCGACATCGACGCGGCGCGCTTCCTCGACGCGCCGTCGCCTTCCCAGAACGCAACGTTCGAGACGTCGAACTCGCCCTCCTGGTCGATCGATCGGAGCAGGTACGCGCGCGCCGCGGCGATCGCCTGATCCGGCACCGGAATGTTCGTCTCGCGCAGCTTCGCGAGCGCGTGCAGCGCGTGCGTCGTCACGTACGGAGAGGTCGAGGCGCCGAGCCCCTGCTGCGCGGCCCAGGTGTCCCAGCGCCAGCCGAAGCCACCGTCGGGCTGCTGCTCGAGGAGGAGCGCGGTGGCGGCGAGCGCGAGCTTCTGGTGCACGCGCGCGACGGTCGCCGGGTGCGCCTTCGTGCGGAGCAGGTACCCCTCGAGCGCGATGTTCGCCAGCAGTCGGGACGCGTCGGGATCGACCCCGACGTACGCGTCCTCGTCCGCGAGCTCCTCGAGCCCTTCGATCATCGGGATCGCGCTGGGGAACGCGATCGCGAGATCGGCCTCCAGGTGGACGTCGTCCTTCGTGCGCTCGAGCTCGAACGCTGCACCTTTCGACGAGGTGAGCGTCGCGTTGACGCGGCTCTCGAGCGGCACGCCACGGGGCGAGACCCAGAGCACGCGGTTCTCGGTGTCGTTGCGCATCGGCCAGGTCGACTTCACCGAGCCTGGCCGCGTCTCCACGAACGACACACTGAACGGCAGCGAGCCGGCCGCGTCTGCGCGCACGCGGAACTTCACCGCCGCCGTCGACGAGGGTCCGATGGCGATGGCCTGCGAGGCGGCACCGACGAGCGCGAGGCCTGTCGAGGAGAGCGCGATGGTCCCGGTGACGGGCTCGTTCCGCGTGTTGCGGACCGCGACGGAGACCTCGGTCTCGTCCCCTTGTCCAAGCGACGCCGGCAGATCGCTCCGCACCGAGACGTCCTGATCGACCTTGATCGTCGCCTTGCCGATGCCGATCGCCCCGCGGTCGTCGGTCGCGACGACGGTCACGCGGTGGGTCCCGATGGTGTCCGGGAGCTTCGCCGTGAGCTTGGTCTGCGCGGGCTCCTTGCTCCCGTGCGGCGGCTCGATGATCCGCTCGGCGAGCCAGAACGAGGTCGGCGAGAAGTCCGTGCGGATCGTGATCTTCACCTCCGGCTTCTTCGCCGCGTCCGGCTTCGGCTGACCCGCTTCCTTCTTTTCGGCCTCGGCGGGCTTGTCGTACGCGGCGGTCGCGTCCTCGTACCCCCCGACATCCTGCTTCGCGCCGGCTGCCTTCGACTTCATCGGCGGCGATGACGGCTTCGGTGCAGCCGTCGCAGCCGGGGCCGCAGCGGACATCGGCGGCGGCGGTGGCGACATCTTTGGCGGTCCTGCCTTGCCCTGCGCGGAGCCGCCGACCCCGCCGCTGATCGTGCCGGTGCCAGCGCCCATTCCGTAGCCACCCGCGCTCCCGAGTCCATTGCCGTCACCGTCGTCGTCGAGCGATCCGTTCTTCGACTTCTTCCCGAGCGGCGACGGATTCGCGTAGCCGCCGGGCCGGAAGCCGAAGGGCGGGAGCGCGATGTCGTAGTTCCACGTGCCCCAGGTCTTCTGCACGACCGGCCACGTGAGGATCTGCGATCCCGTCGTCGCCATCACCTTGCGCTCGGGGTTGTAGAGGACCTGGCTCGGCGTGCGCTTCATCGGATCGAGGAGGGCGAGCACCGAGTCGTCCGCGATCACGGCGCCGATCGCGATCGGGCGCGGACCGTTGGCCTTTTCTTTCCAGGTGGGAGAGTCGAGCGAGACGTCGATGCCGATCCCTTCGCCGGGCGTCGCGACGGTCGGGGCCTTGAGCGTGACGACGATCGGACGCGAGGCAACGACGGGGAGGTTCGCGCCGTCGGTGAGCAAGCCGACCGCGTTCGCGTTGCCGACCTTCGTCTTCTCCGCGCCGACCGCGAAGAAGGTGATCAGCATCGAGCCCCACGACGGAGCTGGGAACGTGCCGCGCCCGAGCCACCCCTGTGCGTCTTTGGTGATCGGCACGAGGAACGAGTGGATGAGGCCCCCCGAAGAATCGACGATGTCGGCGTGCACGACCTTCTCGGTCGGCGACCACTTCGATGGGAAGCGAACCTCGATCGGCGTCGCCTCGCGCTCTTTCACCATCGTCAGCGGCACGTCGGCGAACATCG
>JBKJQC010000622.1:0-4152 GCA_046593995.1 Polyangiales bacterium | reverse complement strand
GCGAGTGGCACCGCGAGCTCGGGCGACGCGGACAACAGCACCACGGTCGGCGCGCGAGGGTAATCGGCGAGCTCCAGAACGAGGTCGCCGCCGTAGTCGCCCGCAGCGAGCCGCATGTCGAGGACGACCGCATCGACGGTGCCGATCGCGAGCCACTGCCGCGCGGTCGCGAGGTTCTCGGCGAGGCGCACGACGAACCCGTCCTCTTGGAACAGCTGCTCGAGCGCGTACTGAATGCCCTCGTCGTCCTCGACGATCAAGATCGTCGGCCTCTTGATCTGCGCTCGGTCGGCGGCCGGCTGCGTGTCGTACGCGAGCGGATAGACGAAACCGTCGCCGAGCAGCCTCGCGTTCAGCGTGGAGCGGAGCTGTCGTCCCACGTACCCGATGACGTTCCCTTCGACGTCGACTGCGCGCGCGGCGATCTCTCCGCGGATCTCGGCGCACGAAGCGTCGATCACGATGCCGTCGTCGAGCACACATCCGGCGAAGCCGACCGCCGCGAGCAGCGCATCGCGCGCTTGCTCGGCGAGCGGTTGCTTGTGCTCCTCGTCGATCCGCATCGGCGCATCGACCCCTTCGAGGCGCACGCGCACGCTGCCGTCGCGCGCGACGCGGAGCCTCCGCGTCTCGATCAACGCATCGAGGTCGGCGCTGCGATCCGGGACGAACCGCACCGATCCACCGTCCGCGCGGTGGCCGACGGCGACGAAGGTGCCACGCATCGGGCGATATCGGTGATCCATCGTTTTCTCGGAGGAAATGGGGTGTCGGGAGCTCGGGAAGGTGATCCGGGAGCTTCGCCGGCGGAGCTCCCGGCCTTTCCCACGGGGTTTCGGGCTTGGTGCGCGCGTTCCCGGGCTTCGCCCGCGATCCACGGGGCCTTGGCGGCACCAGGGATCGCGTAGTTGCACGCGTTGGCATGCTCTCTACGACGCGGGCGAAGCTCCAGGATGGCGGGCGAAGGCTCCCGGATGGGGGGCGATGCCCGTCACACGACCGGCGCAGGGGCGGGCGGCGCCGGCACGGGCGCCGTCGTGGCCACCCGAGTGGATCTCGAACCCGCCGCAGAGTGGATCAGTCCGAGGGCGCCGCTGAAGAAGAGACGAGAGACGGCGGTGTCGCCGCGGACGGAGGGAGAGTCGACGACCACGAATGGCCCGTTGGCGCGCGGTCCGCGCTCGTGGAAGGCGCGGGCGACGGCCTCTTTGCCGGCTCCGGTGGGGGCGAGGATCAGGAGCGTGCGGCCGTCCACTGCGGCGCGTGCGGCGTCGGTGAAGGCTTCGCGGAGTGTGGCGCTCTGGACGTAGCCGTCGACGATCGCGGTCGGCGGATGGAAGGGCGTGATGTCGCGCGTGAGGAGGAGGATCGTTCGGCCGAAGCGGAGGATGGCGGGGTGCTCGAGGGAGCGGCGGCCCTCGAAGGGGACGCCGTCGAGGAACGCGGTCTTGTGGGCTTCGACGATCCAGCCGCCGGCGAGGTACGCGATGGTGCCGTGGGTGCGTGAGAGATAGGCGTCTTCTGGGAACGAGAGGTCGTTGGAGGAGTCGCGGCCGATGGTGAGCCGTGCGGCGACGAGCTCGTGTGCGGTGCATTGCGCGGTGGTGGTGGACCAGCAGACGACGAGACCGGGGCGCGCGATAGTGCGGAGGGCGTGCCGTTGTCCTGTAGTGTCGTGTCCACGTCGAAAGCCTACAGGAGCTACCTCGCACATTCGGAGGCGTCGCGGGCGGGGTGCGGTTTGCGGGTAGGCGGCTGCGGCATAGTCACACCGTCCACGAGACCGGGGGAGGATCACGCCGTCGGACAGCGACTGGGGCGAGCCGAATGTGTCACTTCGATTTGTGGTTCCGGCGGCTCCGTGGAATCTACTGCCGGTTCAGTAGTGGCGACTGCCGACTCCCGCGGAGTTGGGGCGTCCGATCGGCGTCATCACCGTGCTACACCACAGCGACCTCGAACTGATCCGGCGTCGTTGTCGAGGTTGGGTCGGTGCAGCGATGGGCCGCGCCGACACACTCGCACAGTGGGAGATGATCGACGGGCTCTCTCGACGGGCGCGCGTTTCCTGCGATGATCGTTCAGTGGAACGCTCCAAAAACAACTACGCGGTCGTGTGCGCGATCGCGTGGATGCTGGCGATCTTCGGATGCGGGCGGACGGGGTTCGACTCTCTCGTGCTCGACGACGCGACGATCGATGGCGCGGATGAGGTCGACGCCGGGGGGGATGACGGCGGACCGTTGTGTGCGGTGGCGGGGCAGACGCGGTGTGGCGATCGGTGCGTGACGCTCACGAGCGATCCGAGCAACTGTGGGGGCTGCGGGAATGCGTGTGCGTCCGACGCCGTGTGCTCGCTCGGGACGTGCACGACCTCGGGGTGCGCGCCGGGATTGAGCCCGTGCGATCGAGCGTGCGTCGATACGAAGAGCGATCCGGCGAACTGCGGCGGGTGTCGAATTGCGTGTGGGGCCGATCGCACGTGCAGCGGTGGGGCGTGTGTGTGCCCGCCGGGATCGACCGAGTGCGATGGCGTGTGCGTTCGCACGGCGAGTGACCCGAAGAACTGCGGGGCGTGCGGCATCGTGTGTGCGGCGCCGTTGGTCTGCTCGAGCGGTACGTGCTCTAGCGCCGGGTGCGGCGCGCTGACGAGCTGCGCCGGCGCGTGCGTCGATACGCGATCCGACAACGCGAATTGCGGCGGGTGCGGCATCGTCTGCGCGGGCGGCACGACGTGCGTCGCCGGGTCGTGCGCGTGCCCATCCGGCAAGTCGATCTGCGCGGGTGGCTGCGTCGATCTATCGACCGATCCTGCGAACTGCGGAGCGTGCGGGACCAAGTGCGGCGTCGGTTCGGTGTGCGAAGCGGGCGCGTGCTCGAGCGAAGGATGCACGCCGCCTCTCTCTGCATGTGGCCTCGCGTGCGTCGACACGTCGAGTGATTCGAGCAACTGCGGTGCGTGCGGAATCAAGTGCACCGGCGGAACGGTCTGCAGCACTGGGTCGTGCCGTTGTCCAATCGGATCGCTCTGTGGCGGCGTTTGCGTCGATGTCGCGACGGATCAGAAGAATTGCGGCGGGTGTGGTGTCGCGTGCAAGACGAGTGAAGTTTGCGCCAAGGGAACGTGCACGGCCGCGTGCCCGCCTGGGTTCGTTGCGTGCGCGGGGGGCTGCGTCGATCCCAAGACCGACTCGTCGAACTGTGGCGGATGCGGGATCAAGTGCACTGCGGGTGCGATCTGTCTCGCTGGCGCGTGCGGATGCGCACCACCGACGCTGTCGTGCGGTGGGTTCTGCGTCGATCCACGATCCGATCGGAACAACTGCGGCGGCTGCGGCGTGGCCTGCCTGCCGGGTCGACCGTGCGTTTCGGGCGTCTGCGCGACGTGCAAGGGCTCGGAGAATCTGTGCGGCGGCGAGTGCGTGAAGATCAACAAGGACAAGTCGAACTGCGGCGGCTGCGGCTTCGTTTGCAAGACGACCGAAAAGTGCGCCGGCGGTCGATGCAAGTGATGGCTCCCATCACCACTGGGCAGGGCTCAGCGGCGTAAACGGCCTGCGTGCAGCAAGGGACGCGTGCTCACTTCGGCTTGAAGGTCGCCCCCGGGCAGCGCGAAGCGCACTTGCCGGCCTGAATGTCGCCGCAGCTGGTATCGTTCACGCACGCCGCACAGTCGTTCGAGCTCGACGAATCGCAGGAGAAACCGCTCGACGAGAGATTGCAGCTCCCGAGTTTGTCGCAGGCTGCCTTTGGGTTGTCGCTGCCGCAGCCGAGCACCGAGAGCACCGAGAGCAGGGCGAGGCGACCGATCCTCTGAGTTGTCCACATGGGCCTGATTCTAACATTGCTTCTCACGAGAGACGCCCCTCCGCTTCCGCCCTGATTGCGGGGCTTCTCCCGAACGTTCGACGTGAACTTCGCGGAGCGATCGATTCGTCTGCACGCGAAGATGCGCGCACTTCGCGACCGAGGGAAGAACGCCTCCTCGTGCAGCGGTTACGTTCCAAGCGTCCTCGTGGATTCCAGGGGTCGAGTTGTTGTCAGGAATGGGTGTGACGGCGGCCACGGCCGCGAAGTGGACGGAGCGTGTTCGTGACTGGCGTGCGAGTGGGCTGACCGCGCCGCAGTTCGTTGCGGGCAAGGGGTTTCGAG
>JBKJQC010000526.1:0-14450 GCA_046593995.1 Polyangiales bacterium | reverse complement strand
GCGTCGCGCTCAAGACGCTCGCGCACCTCGATCCCGCCGCGCTCTTTCGCTTCAAGAAGGAGTTTCGCGCGCTCGCCTTCGCAAACCATCCGAACCTCGCTCAGCTGCGCGAGCTCGCCGCCGAGGGCGACGTCTGGTTTCTCACGATGGAGTTCGTCGACGGCGTGGACTTCCTCTCCTATGTGCGGCCGGAGTCGGACGCGCCGAGTGACGACCCCTCCACGATCTCGCTGTCGCCCGCCCATCAGGGCGCACGCGCGCGCGCACGCGAACCATCGAGCTCGCGTCCGCGGATAGGCGTGCTCGAGCTTCCGCGGCTGCGCGCCGCCTTGACAGAGCTCGTCACCGGCGTCGCGGCGCTGCACGAGCGCTCGATCCTCCACCGGGATCTGAAGGCCTCGAACGTCCTCGTGCGCAACGACGGGCGCGTCGTGATCGTCGACTTCGGCTTGGTGACCGAGGCCTTCGAGGACGCGTCGATCACGCAGCGGAGCGCCGTCGGCACGCCCGCGTATATGGCACCCGAGCAGGCCAGTGACGCGCCCGCCTCGATGGCGAGCGACTGGTACGCGGTCGGTGTCATCCTCTATCGCGCGCTCACCGGGAGGCTTCCTTTCGAGGGGACGGCCTCGGAGATCATGGCGGCCAAGCAGTCGCGCGAGGCGCCGCAGCCGACGTCGAGCGCGCCGGAGCTCGATGCGTTGTGCGTCGAGCTCCTTCGTCGAACGCCGAGCGCGCGGCCGGCCGGCGCAGACGTGCTTCGCAGGCTCGGGATCAAGGCCGCTCCTCCCACAGCGGGTCCGCCGTTCGTCGGACGCACCGAGGCGCTCGACACGCTCCGCGAGGCGTTCGCGCGATCGCGCGACGGCGCCCCCACGCTGGTCCTCGTGGAGGGCACGCCCGGGGTCGGTAAGAGCGCGCTCGTCCGCAGGTTCCTCGACGAGGCGACCGAGCGACAGACCGACGTGCTCTCGGGGCGCTGCTACGAGCGCGAAGACGTCCCCTACAAGGGCTTCGACACGATCGTCGACGCGCTCTGCGTGTGGCTCCTCCGCGCGTCTGACGCCGAGGTCGATGCCGTGCTGCCGCGTGACGTCGCCGTGCTGGCCCGTGTCTTTCCAGTGCTGAAGCGCGTGCCCGCGATCGCCATGGCCCCGCGGCGCGGGATCGAGGGCGCCCACCCGCAGCAGCTTCGCTCACGCGCGTTCGCGGCGTTGCGCGAGCTGCTCGCGCGCCTCGCCGATCGCCGCCCCCTGATCCTCTTCGTCGACGACCTGCAGTGGGGCGACGCCGACAGCGCCGCGCTCCTCGCAGAGATCGCCATGGATCCCGCCGGTCCCGCGATGCTCACGGTGGTCGTCCACCGCAGCGGCGAGAGCGGCGTCGTGCTGCGCGCGCTCCGTTCGCAGGACCGTCCGATCGTCACGGTGCGGGTAGACGCGCTACCGATCGAGCAGACCCGTGAGCTCGCGCGCGCTCTCATCGGGACCGATGACGCGGCGCGCGTCGATCGCATCGCGCACGAGTCGGCTGGCAATCCGCTCTTCGTCGCCGAGCTCGCGCGGCACGCTGCCGAGGACGTGGGCGCGATCCGCCTCGAGTCGGTACTCGCGGCACGGTTCGGGCAGCTCACGGCGAACGGGCGGAGGTTGCTCGACGTCCTCTCGGCGTTCGGCGGTCCGGTCGACGTCGCGACGGCGGCGCGCGCGAGCGAGCTCGAACGCGCCGACGCGGAGGCCGCGGCCGATGAGCTGCGCGTCGCGAACCTCGCGCGCGGGAGCGGACGCGAGGATTACGTCGAGCCGTACCACGATCGCGTGCGTGAGACGGTCGTTGCGCTCCTGAGCGCCGAGAGCAGCAAGGAGCTGCACGGTCGCATCGCGCGCGCACTCCTCGGCGCGGCGCACGCCGATCCCGAGGCGCTGTTGCGTCACGCCCTCGCCGCCGGGTTCGAGCCGCTCGCTGCCGAGTGTGCAGAGACCGCCGCGGCGCGCGCCGCGCACATGCTCGCGTTCGATCGCGCCGCCGAGTTCTACCGCGCGGCGCTCGATCTCTCGACCGGTCGGGTCGTGCGCCGTCGGCTCACCATCGCGCTCGGCGACGCGCTCGCCAACGCCGGCCGCGGTCGTGAGTCGGCGCACGCGTTCCTCGAGGCGCTCGACGGCGACCGTGAGGACCTCGAGCTGCGGAGGCGCGCAGGCGAACAGTTCCTGCGCAGCGGTCATGTCGACGAGGGTCTCCGGGTGATCGACTCGCTGCTCCGCGAGCTCGGGCTTCGTCTCGCCCCTACGCCGCTCTCGGCATTGATCAGTGCGCTCTTCGTCCGCGCCTACCTCGCCGTGCGCGGTTTCTCGTTTCGCCCTCGCAAAGAGCAGGACGCGCCACCAGACGACCGACTGCGCGCCGAGATCTGCAAGACTGTCGCGGAGGGCCTCGCGGTCGTCGACCCCGTTCGCTCCCTCGCGTTCCAGACGCGCTACACGCTCGCGAGCCTGCGCGTCGGCGACGCGCATCGCATCGTGCGTGCGCTGTCGATGGATGCGTGCATCTCGTCCTCGCGCGGCAACGCGAGCCGGGCCCGCACCGAGAAGCTCATCGCGCGGGCCGCGGCCATCGCAGCCACATTGAAGAACGCGGAGGCCGACGCGCACATCGAAGCGGCCACGGGCTCCCTTGCCTTTTTCTGCGGTCGATTTCGGGAGGCGCACGAGCGCTGGGAGCGCGCGCTCGCGACCTACCGCGCCGAGTCGGTCGGCGTGTGGTGGGAGCTCGACGCGTTCCGCTACTTCGGTGCGGTCGGCTTGCTCATGCGCGGCGAGCTCCCCGAGCTGCGGCGGCGCATGCCGGGCCTCCTTCGCGATGCACAGGAGCGTGGCGACCTCTTCCTCGAGACCAACCTGCGCGTCGGCGATCCGAACAGCCTCCTCCTCTTCGACGATCGGCCCGACGCCGCGCGTGAGGCGGTGATCTCGACGATGGCGCGCTGGCCGAAGCGGACGTTCCACGTGCAGCACTGGTACGAGCTGCAGTCGCTTTGCCACGCCGATCTGTATTCGGGGGACATCGCGGCGGCGCACGAGCGGATGGAGCGGACCTGGAAGCTGCTCTCGCGTTCGCTCCTGTTTCGCATCGAGTTCATTCGGATGCGCGCGCTCTATCTGCGCGGCCGCATCGCCGTCGTCACCGGCGACCGAGGCATCGCGGCGTCGGCGGCCCGCGGGATCCTCTCGTCGGGCGTCCCCTGGGCGCAGTGCTTCGGGCATCTGATCCGCGGGGATTTCTCGGTCGCGGCGGAGACGGCCAAGCAGGGGGACCTCGCGATTCACCAACGCGTCGCGGAGGCGCGCCTCGGCGACGAGAGCGCGAAGGAGTGGCTCGTCAACCAGAGCGTACGCTCGCCGGAGCGCATCATCGCGCTCTTCGCGCCGGTGCCACCATGATCCCGATATCGACAGCGACAGGCGCTGGTCAGCGCAGTCCCGCGCGCGAGAGCAGACGATGCAGGTGCACTCGGCTCACGCCGAGCGCGCGCGCCGCCGCGCTGACGTTGTCGCCGTTCTCGCCGAGCAGCGCCTTCAGATATCGACGCTCCCCCTCGCCGCCGAACCGATCGCGCACGACGCGAAGCGGCTCGTTGAGCGAGAACGACAGGGGGTCACCCGCGAGCTCGGGTTCCTGCGCGTCGCCCATCACCGATGAACGCTGCAGGTAGTTACGCAGCTCGCGCACGTTGCCCGGCCACGCGCGGCGGCGGAGTCCATCGAGAAAGACCTGATCGCGCGCGACCGCGAGGAGGCGCGCGTCGCCCCCCGCGAGGTGCTCGCAGAGCAGCGGCAGATCCTCCAATCGATCGCGCAGCGGCGGCAGCCGCACCTCGAGGACGCCGAGACGAAAGAAGAGGTCGGAGCGAAAGCGACCCGCGTTCACCTCTTCTCGTAGATCGCGGTTGGTCGCCGCGATGACGCGCACGTCGACCGGCCGCACGGTCTCGGTGCCGAGCCGCCGAACCTCACGCCGCTCGAGGACCCGCAGGAGCTTCGGTTGCAATGCGGAGGACAGCTCGCCGATCTCATCGAGGAAGAGCGTGCCGCCGTGCGCCTGCTCGATCACGCCGGCGCGCTCCGTGACGGCGCCGGTGAACCCGCCCTTCTCCCAACCAAACAGCTCGGCCTCGAGCAGGCCGCTCGGGATGGCGCCGCAGTCGAGCGCGACGAACGGCGCGTCGCGACGAATGCTCTCTTGGTGAACGGACTCGGCAGCGGCGTCCTTGCCGCTGCCCGTCTCCCCGGTGAGGAGCAGCGTCGCCTCGCTCTTCGCCGCGCGCGAGAGCAGGCCGAGCACGCGCCGCATCTCGAACGAACGCCCGACGAGCGTCCCGAACTTCTCCCCCTGGAACAGCGGCACCGCGAACCGGTCTTGCAGCAGCCCGAACCGGATCGTCGTGCGCCCGATGACGATCGTCGCGTCCTCCGCGAGCATCGCGGTGATCACGCGGACGCCGCCGATCCAGGTGCCGTTGCGGCTGCCGAGATCGCGCAAGACGACGCCCGCCTCGCCGAGCTCGATCTCGAGCTGGAAACGCGAGACGGTCGGATCGCGCAGCACGAGGTCTGCCGTCTGCGCGGTGCCGACGACGATCCTGGTCGCGTCGGTCGCGTGGATCGCGCCCATGTCCTCGCCGTCGACGACGCGCAGCTGCGCCCGCCGCACGAGCGCGCCGCCCCGCGTGTCGATCGTCAGCGTCGCTTCGTCGACCACGCGATAAGGCTTACCACGAGATGCAGTTGTTGCCGTTGACTCCGTCGTCGCCGCAGCCCATCCCGCGCGCCGCGCAGTCATAGGTCTTGCACTGCCCCCCCTCGGCCCACACGAGCACGCCCGAGACGCACGCGCCCTTGTAGCCGAAGTCAGCGCAGCTCGATCGCAGCGCGCCCGACGTGCCGCCGAGGCAGCCGTAGCCCTCGGCGTTGCTGACGTGGCCGCACGCGCGACCCTCGCGGGCGCAGTCGCGCACCATGCACGCGCTGTCCTGTGACCACACGCTCAGCGAGCCCACGCACGTGCCGGCGTACCCGAGCGAGTCGCACGACGCGCCGCTGGCAACCGGCGGTGCGCTCGGCGGCGCCGGGTCGTTGTTGTTCGCGTGAACGAAGCATCCGACGGTGCCATAGCCGCGCGTCCAGCCGCCCCACGGTGAGCCGCTCAGCGTCCCCTTGCCGGTCGAGGAGCTGTTCTGCTCGACGAACGACGCGCCGCCGTCCCACACCCCGTCGACCACCGCGACGTGTCCCCACGTGCCGTGCGTCCAGATGACGAGGTCTCCGTGCACCGGCTGGTACCCGTCGCCGACCCAGTGTGTCGTGACGCCCCCGGGGTGGTTCGCGCACATCTGTTTCGCCGCGCTCACCGGCCAGATCGTCTGGATCCCGAACTGCCGGTTCATGTATCGCTGAGCGAGCTCGACGCACTGGTAGCCGTAGCCTGTCGCGAGCCATCCGCCGCACGACTCGCCGGTCGTCTGCGCCCAGCCGTTCGAGTACGCCCAGATCCCGTCCACCGCAGCGAGCGGCGTCCCGCACGAGGCCGCCTGAGCGCCGCGACCGGCGGGCTCCTCGTCGACGTCACCGGTCGCGGTGCACGCGGGCAGGATCAACAGCGCAGCGGCGAGGAGGGGGGTTCGCATGGAAGGGACGCAGAGCAATGCCCCTGCCACGCGATGATTCTCCCCCTCTCGCACGGCGCCGCGGGCGAGGAGCGTCACCGCGAAGTGACGCGTGTTGCGTGATCCGGCGACACCTCACGACCGGTCACCGGTGCCCTCCCCGCCCGACGGTCACCTTCGTCCGAAGCACGGACAACAGGGCTCCTACACGTCGAGCTTCCTCAGAGTCCAAGGTGCTTCTCTGCACTTTTCCCCCTCCGTTCGCGACCGGCGTGCTCCTTGCGTAGACGCCTCCCATGCGCACTGCCGTTTTCGTCCGCGCGATGTTCCTCCCCGCCGCACTCTTCATCGGCTGCACCACGGCCACGGGAGACGAGCCCGCCTTTGGCGATCCGGTTCCGACCCGCATCGGCGAGGGAGCCTCGTCATGCGCGGCCCGCGTCGATCGGTATCCGGTCCGCGGTGCGCACAACGGCGGCTGGGATGGGTCGATCGCCGCCGGCAATTTCAGCTGCGGGCCGCACAGCATCGACAACTCCGACTACTACCGCAACGCGGGCGACGCGAATCACCCCACGGGCCACATCGGCAACGATCTCTTCGCTCGTCGCGGTACACCGATCGTCGCTGCGCGCGGCGGAGTCGTCACCTACGTCGACAACAACGGGATCGGCGGTCTGAACGTCGGCATCAAGGACGATTGCGGGTGGACCCACTACTACGCGCACCTCGACTCGATCGACCGAGCGCAGATGGTGGTCGGACGGCGCGTCGGCGCGGGTGCCGCAGTCGGTACGATGGGGGACAGCGGCCAGGCGCGGGGTGGCCCTGTGCACCTGCACTATTCGATATATCCCGGTGACAACTATGGCGCCGGCGTCGATCCGTTCCCGCTCCTCGAGGCGGTCGACGACGGCGCGTGCAGCGGTTCGAGCGGAGGCGCTCCCCCGGCGACTCCGCCGGCGACTCCGCCAGCCACTCGCTTCGAGGTCGCCGGACCGTGGGCCACCGGGTTCGGCGCGCCGGATTGGGCCGCCTCCGCGGATTTCAACGGCGATGGCCGCGCGGACCTCGCTTGGTACGAGCACTGGAACGGCGGCGCGGTCAACATCGCGCTCTCGAACGGCAGCGCCTTCGAGCCGCCCACCAAGTGGATCACGGGTTGGGGCAAACCTGATTGGGCGGCCACGGGCGATCTGAACGGTGACGGTCGCGCGGATCTCGCGTGGTACGAGGGCTGGAACGACGCGGCAGTCACGGTCGTCCTGTCGAATGGCGGCGGCTTCGATCCCCCGCGCAAATGGGTGACGGGCTTCGGCGCTCCGGACTGGGCCGCTCTCGGCGATTTCAATGGCGACGGCCGCGCGGATCTCGCGTGGTACGAGCTCTGGAACGACGGTGCGATCAACGTCCTGCTCTCGAACGGCACGGAGTTCTTCCCGCCGGTGAAGTGGCTCCGTGGATTTGGTCGTCCCGACTGGGCAGCGGCCGGTGACTTCAATGGTGACGGCCGCTTCGACATCGCGTGGTACGAGCACTGGAACGGAGGAGGAATTACCGTTGCATCGTCGAGCGGCAGCAGCTTCGATCACGCCGGCCAATGGGTGAAGGGCTGGGGCCGTCCCGACTTCGCCACCGCTGGTGATTTCACGGGTGACGGTCGTTGGGACATCGCCTGGTACGAGGAATGGAACGGCGCTGGCGTGAATCTGGCGCGATCGAACGGTGCCGGCTTCGACGCCGCTGGAAAGTGGATCTCCGGCATCGGTCGTCCGGGGTGGGCCGCGAGCGGTGATCTGAACAAAGACGGACGCGCCGATCTCCTGTGGTACGAGGAGTGGAAGAGTCACAGCGTGACGGGGATCCTCGCCCGGTGAAGGGCCATCGCGCCTTTGCGCTCGGGTTCGTCGCCGGACGGGAAGGACCCGAAGTGCAACGCGAAGGGGACGCTCGCGACCGAGTGTCGCGCGCGGTCCATCGAGGTGCAGCCGCGGCTCGCCGACGAGAAGCCCGATGCGGGGGTCAGCACGGCGCGCGTCGACGTGTGGGTGTGCGACACCCGCCACCGCGTGCCGGAAGGCCTCGACGCGTCGCTGCCCGGCGGGCTCCCGTTCGTGCTCGACCCCGGGCTCGATCTGCGGAGCGACGACTACGGCATGGGCGGCCCGCACGTCGAGCTTCGCCTGGCGACCAAGTACTGACTCGAGCCACAGCGTCGACGGCCGCGCGCCCTCGGTCTTGCGCGCGCAGCTGAATGTCTGTGGTTCTGGTACCGTCTGTCGGGAGATGCGCTCCGGGAGAGGGCTCGGCGCTTTGGGCAGGGCGCGAATCAGCGTCGCCGCAAGACTCGCGGTCGGCTTCGTCGCGTCGCTCTCCGTGTTGGGCGGCTGCACCGCGGCCACGCAGAACGTGCGTGCGTACCGGGCCTACGCGCACGAGGAGGTGAGCCTCAAGGTCGCCTTCGACCGCGTCGAGGACATGGCGCGGACCCTCGAGCTCGTCGACCGCATCCTCTCGCAGACCAGCTATACGCCGAACGACGTGTGGGTGCGGCGCCTGCCGATGACCGACGCGGAGTTCCGCGTCATGAAGGAGGAGATCAAGCACGAGAACCCCTACAAGTTCGGGGATTTCGAGGTGCCGATCCTCAAGGTCTATCGCCGCCACTGCGAGCGCGTCCTGCAGGAGTACGCGCCGCCGCCCGAGAAGGCGATGTACCCGTCGCTCCTCGACGCCGTCGCAGGGTTGATCCCGCGGACGCCTGCGATCAAGGCCCACTGGACGGCGTATCGCCAGGCGACCGAGGCGCACTCGGACGCGCTCGAGGAGGAGAAGCGGCTCGAAGAGGAGCTCGCCGGCAAGGACGACGCGACGCAGAAAGCGCGCGCGAACGAGCTCGCGCAGAAGCGGCAGAAGACCGCTGCAGCCGCAGGCGCGGTCGACGCTGCGAAGGGGGAGCTCCAGCGCGACGCCGCGCTCATCGAGTCCGACGCGAAGCTGACGACCGCCGACAAACAGCAGATCGCGCGCGACGCGCTCGGTGTGCTCAGCGTCGCCTTCCGCATCGAGCTCGAGGCCGTGGCGCTCGCGCCGATCGTCGCCATCCAGCTCGTGCGCGCATTGCCCGGCGCACCGCGCGAGATGGTCGCCAAGCCCTCGCTCAAGATCGTCCGTCAGGCCTGGCAGATGCCCACCTACATCGCCGGCATCCGCGAGCGCTTCACGCGACAGCTGGTCGTGCTCGAGGGGCTGACCAAGACGCTCGCGACCGCGCTCCACACCTCCGTCGAGGACTCGCCCGGCTTCGCGCTCCACGAGAGCGTCGTCGATCAGATCGTCGGGATCACGCTCGACTCCTTCCGCGTCGACGTGAAGGCGGGCGGCGAGGCGTTCATCTTCAGCAGCATCGCCACCGGCGCGCAGCAGTCGACGCAGAACCAGGACAACACGCAGAGCGAGACGGTCGATTACCGCGGACGCAAGTTCAAGCTCGACTACCGCATCCAGCCCATCATCCTCGCGAGCGCGCGGATGGACATCGTCCTCGACTGGATCCGCATGCCGGGCGCGGCGCAGCTCGCCTTCGGGTACTCGACCGACCGCGTCTTCAAGAGCGGCGGCACCATCGAGACGACGTCGCTCTCGCAGGCGCTCGGGATCAAGAGCGGCTTCAGCGACGTGTTCGACGTCGCGCTCGGGTTCCTCGGCGTCCGGAGCGGCGTGCGCATCTCGCGCTTCACCGGCGGCGAGCTGCGGCAGGTCGATGCGACCGACGTCACGAGGGTGCTCGCCAAGGCGCCGCTGCAGCTGACGATGACCCACATCGACGTCGGC
Organism: Polyangiales bacterium; assembly: GCA_046593995.1. Taxonomy (GTDB): domain Bacteria; phylum Myxococcota_A; class Polyangia; order Polyangiales; family JADJMO01; genus JALHOE01. The sequence continues at coordinate 4,954 of JBKJQC010000526.1, read as the reverse complement.
TACGACATCCTCTTCGCCGTCGGCGACGCCGGCATGAAGGCCTGGATGGAGGAGCTCGTCGTCGGCGTGCGCTACTTCCGCTACGAGCTCCCGCGCATCCTCTACGAGCTGCGGAACGTCTCGACCGATCCCAATCGCAAGGCGTTCATCTTCAACCGCGAGAGCCCGATCCAGCAGGTCGAGTCGCAGTACTACATGGCCGGCTTCTCGGCGCGCTTCGGCGTCGGCGAGGCCCCGCGCGTCTCTCCGTTCGCAGACCTCGCGCTCTACGGCGGCGCGGGCCCCTCGGCCTTCTACTTCCTCCGCGACCAGAACCTCGGAGACATCCCCGAGAACCGCGAGCTCTCGAAGGAGGTCGCATGGGTCGTGAACGGCGGCCTCGGCGCCGGCCTGCGCTGGCGGCTCTTCCCGCGCGGCTGGCGCATCCGGGCCGAGCTCCGTGGCTACTACCGCGCCGACTTCATCTACACCCGCATCAACCGCAGCAACACGAGCTCGGGCGAGGAGCGCCGCACCGACTTCGGCTCGGTCGACGTCTTCCACGGTCCGTCGGCGGCGTTCCGCATGGCCTTCTGAAGAGGTCGAGGGTCTAGGGTCTAGGGTCCAGGGTTCGAGACGAGAGCCGGAGTCATGACGCTCGCAGAGAGTTCGGTCGAAGAGTTGATCCGGCAGTACGAAGACGCTGCACGGCAGTGGGGGGGGCTCACGCGAGAGGGGGAGCTCGGGCGCCGCCACCAGCCGCACGAGGTGATGGCGCGGATCTACCGCGAGCTCCGGCGGCGCAGCGTCGAGGCGATGCGTGCGCTCGTCCCGCTGCTCGCCTCGGACGACACGAGCGTCCGACTCTGGTCGTCGTCGCATCTCCTCTTCGTGTTGCCCGACGTCGCGGAGTCGGTCCTCGAAGCGCTCGAAGCAGACGATGACTTCGGCTTCGACGCAAAGACGACGCTGCGTCAGTGGCGCGCGGGAGGGCTCCGGTTCTCCTGATCGACCCGCTCGAGCTGGCCGCCGAACGCGCGGGCCCAGTAGTAGAGCGCGCGGTTGCGGACCGCCGGGCGCTTGTCGGCGGACCGCCGGCGAAACCGCCGGGCCGCCGGCCGAAAGTGTCACAACATCGCGGAATCACATGCGCCCACTCGGGGCATGACGCGTGCGTGGGCAGGTGCGCATGGCGCGCTATCCTGTCATTCCCATGTCTGCTCCTGGCCGCGGTCCGTTCACCTCCGATCAAGTCGAGGAGGATGGCCGCTACGAGCTCACACGTGGTCACCCGGTCTACGTCAGTCCGGCGGGTGGGCGGCACGGACGCGAGCACCTCGTGGGCGCGATCGCGATCGCGACCGATCCAGCGGCCACCGAGGTCGGGATCGACGTCGGATACTCGCCCGACGGTGTGACCGTACGGGCGCCGGATCTCTCGGTCGGAAACGTCCCGAACCGTCCCGGATGGGTCGCAGGCGCGCCGCGTCTCGCGATCGAGTACGCCGATCGCGGCACGGACGAAGCGGATCTGAAAGTGAAGATCGGCGAGCTGCTCCGCGCCGGTACCGAGTGGGTGTGGGTCGTGCGTCTGACCGGTCCCCGACGCGTCGACGTGCATCCGCGCGGTGGCAACGCCTTCACCGTCGCCGAGGAGGGGGCACTCGAAGCGCCCGGCGTCCTCTCACTCCCGCTCCCCGTCGCCGCACTCTATTCACTCGATCGCGCGAACGAGGTCGCGCTTCGCAATTTGCTCGCGCGCCACGGCGACGAGGTCCTCGGCGCCGCCCGCGAAGAGGGCCGCGAAGAAGGTCGCGAAGAGGGTCGCGAAGAGGGCCGCGAAGAGGGCCGCGAAGAAGGCCGCGTGGAAGGCCTGAGGCTCGCGATAGCCCGCATGTGCGAACGCCTCGGCGTCGAGCTCGACGAGGGCCGTCGCATGCAGCTCGCAAGCGCGGATCGCGGCGAGCTCGAGAGCATCCACGATCGATTGGTCGACTTGCGCGCGTGGGATTGAGCGTGCGGTGCGACGCTCTCCCTCGAGCGCGCCGAAAGCAGGAGCGAGTCTGGCGGCTCAGCGCTGAGCTGTCGACGGCTCAGCGCTGACCCGTCCGGTCGCGACGCAGCGGGCTGGACGACGACGCCACCTTCGCTCGGGCGAGCGCCGACGCGGCATTCAAGCCGTACATCCGAACGCTCGTCGCGTTGATGGCGGCGGCCGAGACGATGAAGGTCGGCGGCGATCCTGCGCGAGGATGCGATCTCGTGGATGTTGCGTTCCTGGAGTCGAACAAGTTCCGGGCTGCTCTCCGAAGGCACGGGGTTTTCTTGAGCCACTTCCCCTCCGAGAGCGTCGAGGAACGCCATCACCGAGTGGTCGAAAGCGCCGATCGCCTCCGCAAAGTGTTTTCTGACGCGGATTGGCTGGTGCTCGAAGAAGCCAGAATGCGCGATCTTCGCTGTCTAATTTAGACCTCAGCGGATGATCGCAGAGCAGTTCGTGAACTCGATCGTCGTGTCGATGCGAAACCTCGACGCCGTCGTGTGTCGTTCGGCGTGGAAGACCGAGAGCTCGTAGGTCTTTCCCTTCTCGAGTCCGAGCGCGGTGGCGCGGTCGTCGAGGCGGATCGTGTCGGTGAGCTTTGGGTGCAGGCCGCCGAGATCGATGGCGCGCTTGCCGTTGATGAAGACCCAGAGATCGTCGTCGCCGGTGAAGGTGAAGACCTCGCCGCCGTGGTACTGGAACTGCGTGTGGAGCTCGAAGGTGAAGCTGAAGTTGTGCTCGCGACCCTCGTTGCCGAAGCCTTGGCCGTCGATGGGGAAGAACTCGTTGTTCTCGTAGGTCATGAGACCGTTCGCGCCCTTCGTCAGCGTGAGCTTCAAGGGGAAGGAGCGGTTGATCCCGGGCACGTCGCGATACCACTGATCGAACTCCGGCTTCCCGGTCGTCAGCTTCGTCCCGCCCGCGCCGGTCAGTCGGTAGACGGGCTTGTGATCGGCGCCGAGGGTCGGCAGCACGATCTCCGTCTCGCCGGTGTCGCTGTTGAAGGCGTCGTTCTCGAAGTCCGGGTGGTCCTCGTGGAAGTCGCGCACGGTGCCGGTGAGGTCGGGCGTGCAGTGCGCCCCGTCGCCCATCGTGACGTCCTGCGCCGGGAGCGCGTCCGCCGCGAGGCCACTGCCCGCGTCGTCGGTCGACGGGTCGTCGGTCGAAGGGGCATGGGGCGCTGCGCCGTCCGCGACGTTCACCTGCTCGTCGAGGGGGGTCTCTGGGAGACCGCTCGTCTCGGTGCAGCTCACGGAAGACCCGGCGAGGAGACCGAGCGCGCAGCCAAGGAGGACAATCCGACGCTTCATGCCCGAGGACTTCGCAAGCGACGTGCCCTCGGGAATCCTCGAACAATCGGCGCAGCAGCGGCCCTCGCGCGGGGAGTCGTCTCCGCGTCACGGGGATTGCACTCCCCACCGTCCCCGGCCGAGCTCGTCGTTCGCGGCGCGCTCGCGTGACATGTAGTGAACACACGCCAGGTGGCCGAGAGGGCCCCGCCGTGGTTCACTGATCGAACGATGGAGCAATTCGCTCCGGGCACGGTCCTGGCCGGTAAATACAGCGTCGAGCGGGTGCTCGGCACCGGCGGCATGGGCATCGTGCTGGCCGCGCGGCACCTCGACCTCGAGGAGCGCGTCGCCGTGAAGGTCCTGCGGCACGAGCTCGCGCATGACAGCGTGTTCGTCGAGCGCTTCATGCGCGAAGCGCGCAACGCGGTGAAGATCAAGAGCGAGCACATCGCCCGCGTGATGGACGTCGGCCGCCTCGAGAACGGCGTGCCGTATCTGGTGATGGAGTTCCTCGACGGCCGCGACCTCGCCGTCATCTCGAAGCAGCGCAACACGCTCGGCGTGGAAGAGTCGGTGGATCTCTTGCTGCAGGCCTGCGAAGCCGTCGCCGCCGCGCACGTGCTCGGGATCGTGCACCGGGATCTGAAGCCCGCGAACCTCTTCGTGTCCCCCTCCGTCGACGGCTCGCTCGTGGTGAAGGTCCTCGATTTCGGGATCTCGAAGCTGGTCGTCGAGTCGACCGAGCAAGAGCTCTCGCTCACGACCACGGCCAACGTCGTCGGCTCGCCCGCGTACATGTCGCCCGAGCAGATGACCGCGTCGCGTTCGGTCGACACGCGCACCGACGTCTGGGCGCTCGGCATGATCCTCTACCGGCTCATCGGCGGCCGCACGCCGTTCAGCGGCACGAACGTGTTCGAGATCACCGCGTCCGTCCTCAACGAGACGCCGCCCCGGCTCCGCGAGCTCCGGCCCGACGTCCCTGCCGCCCTCGACGACGCGGTCATGGCCACGCTGCAGAAGAACCGCGACCACCGTACGAAGACGGTCGCCGCCTTCGCGCGCGCGATCGCGCCATTCGGCAGCGCGGCCGGCCGCGCCAAGCTCGCGCGCATCGAGCGCATCGCAGCGCCCCACACGACGCACGCGCCGGACCACGAGACGACGATGGAGCTCGGCGCCGGAGACATCAGCGTCGAAGGGTCCGCGGTGTCGATCCAGTCGGCCGCGATCGCACGAACGTCGGTTCCCGTGACGGCCTCGACGCGGCCTCGGCGCCCGCGCGGCGTGATGATCGCCGGCGCTGCCCTGCTCTTCGTCTCGGTCGCGACGCTCGCGTTCATGCTCTCGCGGAGCGATCCTCGCGGTCCCGCCGCCGCGTCGCAGCAAGCGAAGGCAGTGGAGACCGCGAGCGCGCCGAAGCCTGCGGGGACCAAGCCGGCGGAGCCCGTCGTGGAGGAGCTCGACACCCCCGAAGCCAAAGCGACCGCTGCGGCCAAGGCGAGCGCCGCGCCGACCGTCGCGAGTGCGGTCCCGCCGAAGCCGGCAGCGGCACCGACGCCGATCTCGACCACCGGCAAGACGGCCACGGGCAAGACGGCCGCGCCCAAGTCGAAGCCCAAGGCCGGCGATCCGTGGGGGT
>JBKJQC010000360.1:0-5784 GCA_046593995.1 Polyangiales bacterium | reverse complement strand
TCAATCGATCAGGTACGCCGAGTTCGTGCGCCCCATCGAGTCGCGCTGGTTCGGATCCATCCCTCAGGTGCGCCTCAGGTACGCCTCACGTGCCGGGGCCGCGCTTCCCACGCATGGCGAGGAACTCGCGCACGGACACGCGTGCCGCGGCCGCGTTGGTGGGTACGGACACCGTGAGCTCGACCTCCTTGCCGAGGAACGGCAGGAGCTCGGGGACGGCGCGGGCGAGGTCCTCGTCGACCACCCTACGGAGCTTCACGGGTGGGGGCGCGCCGCTCATCTCTCCATTCCTATCACGCGAATCCGCCATGGGAACGGCGTGGCGCAGTGACCGGACGAGTGATTCCGGAGTAGTGTCCGAGCGCCATGGAGCGACTCTCCGGTCTCGATGCGAGCTTCCTCTACCTGGAGACCCCGCGTGCCCACATGCACGTCGGGATGATCGCCATCCTCGAGGCGGGTGAGGCCGCGGGCGGCTACTCCTTCGACCGACTGCAGCAGCTGATCGCGGATCGCATCCACCTCGTCCCGCCCTTCCGCCGCAGGCTCCTGCGGGTGCCGTTCGATCTGCACCACCCGGTGTGGATCGAGGATCCGGATTTCGACATCATCCACCACGTGCGCCGCGTCTCCTGCGCGGCACCGGGCGGCAGGCGCGAGCTCGCGGACATCTGCGGCCGCATCATGAGCACGCCGCTCGATCGCTCGCGCCCGCTCTGGGAGGTGTGGATCATCGAAGGCCTGCGTCAGGGGCGCGTCGGCTTCCTCACGAAAGTGCACCACGCCGCGGTCGACGGCGTGACGGGGGCGAGCCTCCTCGTCCACCTGTTCGACATGGAGCGGACGCCGCCCCCTCCTCCGGCTCCTCCCCCCCGGATGCCCGAGGCGATCCCGACGGACGGCGAGCTCGTGCGCGACGCGCTCGCCGAACGCGCGAAGCAGCCGCGCGAGATGTTGAAGGTGGCCGCGCAGTCGCTTCGTGCAGCCCGCGACGTCGTCCGCGTTCGTCGCGACAAGAGCATCCCCGACGGCGCGACGCCGCTCACCGCGCCGCGCACCCGCTTCAACGGCACCATCGGCGCGCAACGCTCGACGGCGTTCGCGCGCGTGCCCCTGCGCGGTGTGAAGGCGATCAAGAACGCGTTCGGCACCACGGTGAACGACGTCGTGCTCGCCATCACCGCCGGAGCGCTGACCAAGTACCTGAAGTCGAAGGAGGAGCTCCCGGCGGAGCCGCTCCTCGCGACGTGCCCGATCTCCGTACGCAGCGACACGCCGTCCGCGAACAAGGTCTCGGCGATGTTCACCTCGCTCGCGACGCACATCGAGGATCCGGTCGAGCGCCTGCGCACCATCCACGAAGCGACGCGCGGCGCGAAGGAGGAACACAACGCGATCGGCGCGGCGATGCTGCAGAACTGGGCGCAGTTCGCGGCGCCGACGACGTTCAACCTCGCGGCCCGCGCGTACTCGGCGATGAACCTCGCCGAGAAGCACCGACCGATCCACAACCTCGTGATCTCGAACGTGCCCGGACCGCCGTTCCCGCTCTACCTCGGCGGCGCGGAGCTCGTCGCGGTGTACCCGCTCGGTCCCGTGCTCGAGGGTGCAGGGCTGAACGTGACGGTCCTCAGCTACAAGGACGCCGTCGACTTCGGCTTCATCGTGAGCCAGAACCTCTGCCCCGATCTGTGGACGCTCGCCGAGGCCGTGGAGCCCGCGTTCGAGGAGCTGATGCACGCCGCGGAGAAGCCCAAGGCCTCCTCCGACTCGGGGACCGCCGAAGCGCAGGCCGCGCGGTGATGCAGCGCGTACGGCTCGACGCCATCGGCTTCGATCGTCCGCTCCGTCTGGACTCCGTGGAACCATCGACGCCTTCGGGGCGCGAGGCGCTCGTCGCCGTCGAGGCGTGCGGCGTCTGCCATCGCGATCTGCTCGATCGCGGCGGCCGGTTCCCGTTCCAGCAGGTCCCGATCACGCCGGGGCACGAGGTCGCCGGTCGCGTGATCGCCGTCGGTCCCGACGTCCGGCGGCTGAAGGTCGGCGATCGCGTGGCGACCATGCACCGCGACGCGTGCGGCGAGTGCCGGTGCTGCGTCGCCGGTGACACCTCGCTCTGCCAGTCCGCCGCATTCGTCCTCGGCATCCTCGTCGACGGCGGCTACGCGTCGCACCTCCTCGCGCCGGAGAACACGTTCTACCCGACGGACGACGCGCTCTCCGGCCCCGAGGCCGCGGTCCTCCACTGCACGTTCGGCACCGCGTACCGCGATCTCGAGACGCTCGGTGGCATGGGCGCCGGTGATCGCGTCTTGATCACGGGCGGCAACGGCGGCGTCGGCGCGGCCGGCACGCAGATCGCTTCGCGGCTCGGCGCGGAGGTCACCGCGGTCGTGCGCGATGCGAAGCACGTCGACTTCGTGCGGGCGCAGGGGGCCGCGCACGTCGTCGTCGATCCGGGCGACGGCTTCCACAAGCAGGCGCGCGGTATGGACGTCGCGCTCGACACCGTGGGCGTCACAACGTTCAACAGCGCGCTCCGCAGCCTGCGTGTGGGTGGTCGTCTGGTCGTGGTCGGCAACATCGCGAACGAGAAAGCCGCGCTCAACCTCGGCTACGTCATCACGAACGGCCTGACGGTGATCGGCGGCAGCGGTGCGACGCCGCGCGAGATGGCCGAGCTGATCCGTCTCCATCGCGAGAAGCCGCTCGCGATCGCGATCGACCGCGTGTTGCCGCTCTCGCGCGCCGAGCAGGCCCAGGGTCTGGTGCGCGCAGGTGGCCTACGTGGGCGCGTGGTGCTCGCGCCCGAATCGTCGAACCGCTGAGTCGGCGCGCATCGCGAAAATCCCAAGCGGTACTATGGTGCGCGCGTGCTCGCTCGCGCCGCTGCGCTCGCTCTGCTCTCCGCCGCCGCAGGGTGCTCGCTCGATCCGTCGGGACTCGGCGCGAGCATCGCGTTCGGCGACGACGGCGGGGTGACCGTGACGCCCGATGGGACCGTGCAGGACGCGGAGCTGCCGGAGTCGCTCGAGAGCGACGCCGCGGACAGCGCCGTCGCGGATGGGGTCAGTGACGGGACGAGCACCGGCCCCGACACGCGGGCCGACACGACCGACGCGTCTGACGCGTCCGACGGGACCGTCGTCGACAGCGCGCGGCCGGACACCGCGGATACGCTGGTCCCCGACACCCTCCGCCCGGACACGGCCGACACGAGCGTCTCCGACACGCGCGACGCCGCAGTCCCCTGCACGGAGGCAAACGCCGTCGTGTACCTCGGCCACTGCTACATCCCCCTCGTCACCCCGCGCACCCAGGCGCAACAGCAGGCGGTGTGCGTGAGCCTCGGCGCGCACCTCGCATCGATCACCGACGCAGGCGAACAAGGGGTCGTCGCCGGACGGGGCACCGGAGACCGCTGGATCGGCCTCGTGAAGGACTCTGCCCTCCCCGCCGAGAAGACCTCGTTCCGCTGGATCACCGGCGAGAGCTCGCAGGTCTACGACAACTGGTCTCTGGGCGATCCGAACGGCGGCCACGACTGCGCCCGCATGATGCCGAGCGGACAGTGGGGGGACACCCCCTGCACGAACCTCTTCAGCGCGGTCTGTGAGCGTGAATAGTCGTTTTCCAGCCCGCGCGTGACACCGAAAAGAACATGTTTCACTTTTGAGCGAACTGCTCCAAGCTCTCTTGCATGGGGCGCGAGTTCGACTACATCGTCGTCGGGGCGGGGTCTGCCGGGTGCATCGTGGCGACGCGGCTCTTCGAGAAGACCGGCGCCGAGATCCTCCTCCTCGAAGCAGGCGGCAGCGATCGCACGAGCATGTGCATGGTCCCCGGGATGATGTCGATCATCCACACCGTGCCGCAGGTGAAGAAGAAGTACGACTGGGGCTACTACACGGTCCCCCAGAAGCACGCGCAGAACCGCCGCATCCCGACGGTGCGCGGCAAGGTGCTCGGCGGCTCGAGCTCCATCAACGGCATGCTCTTCGTGCGCGGCCACCGGAAGAACTTCGATGGCTGGGCCGCCGAGGGGTGTAACGGCTGGAGCTACGACGACGTCCTCCCCGCCTACAAGCGCCTCGAGGACTGGGAGGGTGGCGCCACCGCATATCGCGGCGCCGGCGGCCCGGTCGCGGTGACCAAGCAGAAGGATCTGACGCCCGCCTCGAAGACGTTCGTGGAGGTCTTCGCCGAAGGCGCCGGCACGGTCGTGAACGACGACTACAACGGCGAGGACCAAGAGGGCGTCTTCGTCTTCCAGCAGAGCGCGCGCGGCGGTCGACGCTTCAGCACGTCGGAGGCGTTCCTCCACAGCAAGCCCAAGAAGGACGCGGGCATCGTCGTCCAGACCGGCGCTACCGTGCTCCGTGTCGTCATCGAGAACGGGCGCGCCGTCGGCGTGGAGATCCTCGGCGAGCATGGTCCCGAGACCATCCGCGCCTCACGCGAGGTCGTGCTCTCTGCGGGCGTGATCGGCTCGGCCCACTTGCTCCTGGTCTCCGGCATCGGCCCGGCGGCGCAGCTGAAGGAGCACGGGATCAAGGTGCTCGCGGATCTCCCCGTCGGCGAGAACCTGCACGATCACCTCTTCATGCCGATGACGTTCCTCGCGCCGTCCGCCGTCCACCGCGGCACCGCGTTCCACTTCTTGGGCGGCATGATCTCCGAGGCGCTCGGCGGCGACACCTGGTTCGGCCGCACCGTGTTCGAGGGCGGCGCGTTCATCCGCTCGAAGCACGCAGAGAACGGCGTCCCCGATCTGCAGATCCACGCGCTCCCCTGGTCCTACCCGACGCCGAACCAGGATCTCCCGGTGCGCCCGAAGGTCGACATGCGCCCCGCGCTCACCGTGATGCCGACGCTGATCTATCCGAAGAGCCGCGGGCATGTCCGCCTCGCCTCGAAGGATCCGACGGTCTCGCCGCTGATCGATCCCCAGTACCTCTCGGACGATCGCGATCGCCAGTTCCTCTTCGACGGCATGAAGCTCGTCCGCGAGATCATGGCCCACGCGAAGCTCGCGAAGACGGTCACCGGCGAGCTCCTCCCCGGCCCCGAGTTCCAGGACGACGCCGCGCTGATGCGCGAGCTCCCGAACCGAATCCACACGGTCTACCACCCGGTCGGCACCTGCCGCATGGGGAAGGACGAGCGCGCGGTGGTCGATCCGCTGCTGCGCGTGCGCGGCATCGACGGCCTGCGCGTCGCCGACGCCTCGATCATGCCGAGCATCACCGGCGGCAACACCAACGCACCGGCGATGATGATCGGCGAGCGCGCTGCGGAGTTGATGCTGCAGTAGCCCTCGAGAGTAGTGGCGCGCCTCCTCCACGATCGTGCGGTACCATCCGCCTCGCATGCCGCGGCTGCGCTTTCTTCCGCTCGCGCTCGTCGTCGGGTCAGAAGCGCTCGAGGATCACCGCCATCCCCTGCCCGCCCCCCACGCAGAGCGTGACGAGCGCGGTGGTCTTCCGGCGGGCTTCGAGCGCGGTGAGCACGGTGGTCACCATGCGCGCGCCGGTCATGCCGAAGGGGTGGCCGAGCGCGATCGCGCCGCCGTGCACGTTGAGCTCGTCGTAGGAGATGCCGAGCGCGCGCGCCGAGGGGACCACCTGCGCGCCGAACGCTTCGTTGATCTCGACGAGATCGATGTCGTCGATGGTCATTTTCGCGCGGGCGAGCGCGCGACGGGAGGCATCGATCGGGCCGAGGCCCATGATCTCGGGGTCGATCGCGCTCACTGCCGTCGCGATGACGCGCGCTAGCGGCGTG
>JBKJQC010000318.1:0-9923 GCA_046593995.1 Polyangiales bacterium | reverse complement strand
AGGCCGACGTGATCACGGCCAAGGGGAACTACGACGCCGCGCAGGCCAAGCTCCGCGGCCTGCGCGCCGGCGAGCGCGGCGTGCGAGCCGCGGAGCTTGGCCTGCGCGGCGTCGTAGTTCCCCTTGGCCGTGATCACGTCGGCCTGGCCGGCGAGCCCTTGCCCCTGGAGGAGGACGGCGCGCTCGTAGTTCGTCTTCGCGAGCGCGACCCCCGCTTCGTCACCGGCGACGCCCGCACGCGCGCTCTCGACGCGGGCGAGATCGGCGTTGACCGCGGAGAGGATCAACGTCGGATCGATCTCGACGAGCAGATCGCCCTTCTTCACGACCGAGTTGAAGTCGACGTAGCGCTTCGCGATGCGCCCCGAGATCTGCGCGCCGACCTGCACCTGCGTGACCGGCTGCACGGTCCCGGTCGACTGGATCGCCTCGATCACGTCGCCGGTCGTCACGTCCTCGGTCATGAAGCGCGCCGGCTTCGGCGGCGGGTGGAGGGCGCGCCACTTCATGTAGCCGGCGACGCCGCCCGCGAGGACGAGCAGGACGACGAGGCGACCGATCCACCGCCGGCCGCCTTCGACCTTCGCGAGCGCGCGTTCGAGCTCCGCGCGGGCCTTCGCGTCCTGCTCCTCGCGCTCTTCTCGGGAGACGGCGTCGCGTGCGGGGGCGGTGGTCATGGTCAGGATCCCCGTTTGAATCCGTGAGAGCGCCGTGAGCGGGGCGTCACGGGACGGGGCGGCTCCAGAGCATAGTCCCTGTCGAGAGGAGATGCCGGAGCGACCCCAACTGGGGTAGAGGCTCTGACGCTTCATGGACGTACCGCCGCCGCGCTATCCGCCTCGCCGCAAACGACCGGGCGATCCCTACGTCGACGCCGCGGTCCTGCCCGGTACGGACGCCGCCGTGTCGGACGAAACCGTCGAGCTCGACGCCTTGTTCCCCGGCACGTCGCCGGACGATCCGATGGAGCTCGAGATCGGCGGCGGCCGCGGCGCCTTCGCCTTCGAGCGCGTCGCCTTCGATCCCGCCGTGCGTCTGCTCGGGCTCGAGGTGCGCCGGAAGTGGGCGGCGATCGTCGACCGCAAGCTCGTCGCCGACGGGCTCGGTCCTCGCGCACGCGTGTTCGCCGAGGACGCGCGCATCGCGATGCCGCGGCTCCGCCCCGACGGCCGACTGCGGGCCGTCTTCCTCCACTTCCCTGACCCGTGGTGGAAGAAGCGTCACGAGAAGCGACTCGTGCTCGGCGACTTCGTACAGCGCGAGATCGAGCGCTTGTTGCAGCCGGGCGGCGCGCTCTTCGTCCAGACCGACGTCGAGCATCGCTACGAGCAGTACCGCGCGTTCCTCGACGGCCGTGAGGCGCTCGAGCCCTTCGGCGACGAGCCGGGCGATCCGCGTCTCGCCGAGAACCCCTACGGCGCCCGCAGTCCGCGCGAGAAGCGGGCGATCACCGACGGCCTGCCGATCCACCGACTGCGCTATCGCAAGCGCGCCGTGTGATCGACGTCACTTGCAGGAGAACTCGCGCAGGTCGGGCTTGTCGACGAACGAGCACGCGCAGCCCTCGCGCTTCACGGCGAATGCGGCGCCCTTGCATTCGAGGATCGCGCGCCGATCCTCGCGGCACGAGTAGGTGTTCGGCTCGCACGGATCGCCGACCTTCGCGACGGTCGTGTCGCAGTAGATCTTGCGCGTGAGATCCTCGACCCAGCACCCCTTCGGTCCGCGACACGTCGTCGCGACCGCGAGCTTCCCCGAGACGCAGGTGAGCATCGACGCGCGGTCCTTCGTGCACGCAGCCTCGTCGGGTGCGCAGATCTCGCCGACGCTCTTGATGGTCTGATCGCAGTACACGAGCACGTCGCACGAGCCAGGGATCCCGGGGTTGCACCCTTTCGCGACGGGGCCGAGGCTGCACTTCTTCGGGCCTTCGCAGACACCCTCGAGGACGACCTGTCCGCCGATGCACTTGTGTCGCTCCTTGCCGTCGACGCTGCAGGACGCGCTCCCCTCGATGCGGCAGCGGTCCCCCTTCTCGGTGCGGAGCTGGTTGCAGCTCGCCTCGTAGCAGCCGCCCGTGCCGCGACACGGATACGTCTCGAACGCGCCCTTCATGCAGGTGAGGAGCGTCTGCGGATCGGAGCACGCGATGAGCCCGTTCGGAGCGCACGTCGCCCCCTTCTCGGCGCCGGTCAGATCGCACGTCGCGCCGTCCTTCTTCGGCTCGCACCCGCCCTCGCCCGGGCAGGTCGTCGCGACGTACTTCCCGTCGACGCACGCGAGGCGCGTCTGCTTGTCGGCACAGACCCGCGTGTCGCCTTCGCACGATCCGCCCGCTCGCGGCTTGCACCCAGCGAGGACCATGACTGCGACGAGGAGGGAGAGGCGCCCGAGCATCCGGCCGGCGTATCGGGCGCCGTTCTCGCGCGCAAGTGCTGTTAGGCTGTCGCAGTGTCCGACTTCGCAGAGCGGCCGACGGAGCTCGCCGGCGCGGCGCCGGGCGTAACCGGCGCGCCGGAGGTGTTCGCGGAGCGCTACGAGGTCCGCGCCCTCCTCGGCCGAGGCGGGATGGGCGCGGTGTATCGCGTGCACGACCGCGAGCTCGACGAGGACGTCGCGCTCAAGGTGTTGAGCGCCGGTCTCGCTGCGGAGCCGACCGCGATCGATCGGTTCAAGCGCGAGGTGAAGCTTGCGCGTCGCGTCACCCATCCGAACGTGGCGCGCACCTACGACGTCGGCCATCACGGAGAGCTCCGCTTCCTCACGATGGAGCTCGTTGCCGGTGACGCAGTCTCGTCGCTCGTGCGCGGGCGCGGAAACGAGCGGCTGCCGCTCGCCGAGACCCTGCGCATCGCCGAGAGCATCGCGCGGGGTCTGTCGGCGGCGCACGCGGTCGGCGTCGTGCATCGCGATCTCAAGCCGGACAACGTGATGCGCTGCCCGGGGACCAACGGCCGCGTCGTCATCACCGATTTCGGGATCGCGCGCCTCGCCGAGAGCCTGCCCGAGGATCTCCACCTCACCGTCGATCAGGTGATCGGCACGCCGGCGTACATGGCGCCCGAGCAGCTCACGGCGAAGCCGATCGACGGTCGCACCGATGTCTACGCGCTCGGCGTACTCCTGTTCGAGCTCCTCACCGGAGCGCTCCCCTTCCGACGGGACACGATGGTCGCGATGCTCGCCGCGCGACTCGCGGAGGATCCACCCGATCCGCGCTCGATCGATCCCACGGTCCCCGAGCCGATCGCGCGCCTCACCCTGGAGGCCCTCGCGCGACGTCGCGAGGACCGGCTCGACGCCGAGATGGTCCTGCAGAGGCTCGAGCGGCTGCGCGGCGGCGGAGAGCGCCACGACTCGATCGCGAGACCCTTGCGCATCCGACACGAGCAGCGGTGCGTGGTGGTGTCACCGGTGGACGTGAGCCCGGGCAGCCACTGGCCGGCCGAGGATCTCGGCGCCGCGTTGGCGGATGCGGCGTCGTCGTTGCGTGGGCTGCGCGTCGTGCCCCCCTCGATCGCGCGCGACGCCGCCAGTGGCCGATCGGTGCGTGTCGCAGCGCGTGAGCTCGGCGCGCAGTGGATCGTCGAGACGGTGCTCCGTTCGGAGAAGGGGCGGGCACGCGCGCGACTCCGGCTGCTCGAAGCGGACGGGAACGCCCAACTGTGGGCCGCGGGCGCGATCGAGGTGGAGGAGGGCGCATCGTTCGCGCTCGAGGATCTCCTCGTCGCCGCGCTGACGAATGCGCTCCGCGAGCGCCTCGGCGAGACCGGCCCGAAGGACCCTGCCGCCCGCGACTACTACGACCGGGCGCGCGAGGCCTCGGAGCGGCGCACGGTCCCTGGGCTGCGCATCGGGGCCACGATTCTCGAAGAAGCGATGGCGAAGTTCCCGGGCGATCCCTGGCTCCTCTGCCTCGCGGGCAGGATCTACGTGGGCCTCTACGGGATGACCGGTGCGCGAGATCCGCGTCTCGCCGCGCGGGCGGAGGACCTCACGCTCCGCGCGCTCTCCGCGGACGGGACGCTGGGCGAGGCGTACTACGCGATCGGCTCGCTGCGGAGCGAGCAGGGGGACATTCGCGCCGCGGTGCGCGCGTTCCGCGAAGCGTTGTCGCGTACGCCCAATCTCGCGGATGCGCACACCGCGCTCGGGCTCTTCGCGTCGGAGACGGGGAACGTAGACGAAGCGCTCCGTCGCTTCGATGTCGCGCTCGAGCTCGATCCCGGCTCGCTCGGCGCTCGCCTCGCGCGAGCGCGGACGAATGCAGTGATCGGCGATCGACGCGCGTGCGCAGCCGATCTCCAGGGCGCCGACGCGATGGCGACCCACGGATTGCTGGTGCGCGCGGTCTTCTGGTGGTCCGATCGCGCCGGCGCGGCAGAGCTCGCGGATGCCTTCGAGGCCGCACCGACCGGCGCGCCGTGGGAGGTCGCCGCGCCCCTCCTCCGCGCCTACTCGCGCGGCGAGTACTTCGAGGGCGCGCCGCAGATCTTCGAGCGGCTCCTGTCGTCGTCCGAGGCCGGGAGTCGGAATCGTTGCCGCGCCGTCGAGGTCGCAGCGGAGTACTACGCGGTCATGGGGCGTACCGACGATGCGCTCGCGTGGCTCGACCGCGCGGAGTCGCTCCCGTTCGTCGACGTGCTGTGGATGGACCGCTGCGCCTGCCTCGACGCCATCCGCGGCGAGCCGCGCTTCGCCCGCGTGCGCGCGTTGGTCGCGGCGCGCGCCGCAGACGTGTGGCGCTGAGGCGGTCCTTCACCGATCGAGCAGGCTCACGGATCGAGCACGTCGCGCGCGTCTACGTGCAGCGACCGCGCGGACATGAAGATGCAGGTGTCGGTCGTCGAGAGCGAGACCAGCTTTCGCCACGGCTCGTAGCCGATCTCCTTCTGGCAGCGCACCGCGAAGGGGCGGCCGATCATGTACAGCGTCTGACCGAGGTCGCTCGTGACGAGCACCGGCCGCGCCGACGGAACGCCGTACCGCAGGAGCAGGCGCGAGGCGTTGCGCAGGTTCGTCGTCGTGTGACGCGCGTGCGGATCGACCACGATTGCGCTCGCAGGGATCCCCTGCTGCACGAGGTAACGCTTGATCTCGATCGCCTCGGAGTACTTCGCGCGCTCGGGGTGCACGTGCCCTCCGGAAGGCACGATCAACGGTGCGACCTTCGCCCTCCAGCGCTGCGCGGCGAGGTCGGCACGAATACGGCTCCCCTCGCTGAGGGCGGTCTCGTGGTTGGTGGGTCCCTGGCCCGGCACCACGATCGCAGTGAAGGGGTACGCGCCCCAGTCGATCGTCGCGATCGCGGTTTTCGCTTCGGCGTTCTCGCCGTCGGCGAGCGGCTCGTACCGGGTCGCCTCGTCACGTCCATCGGCCGCGAGGAGCGCGAGCGCCACGAGGAGCGTCGGCTCGAAGAAGGCGAGGGGGCGTGCGGGGAGCCCGGCGGAGAGCGCGGTGTCGCGCGCGTCCTTCGGCACCTCCATCGCGTAGTCGGCGATCGCCTTGGCCGCGGCCCGCGCGTCGTCGGCGAACGCTGCGCGCACGAGCGCCGCGTCGTCGCCCTCGCCGGTGATAGCTGCGTGCAGCGCGAACATCCCCGACGCGCGCAGCCGGCTCGCGAGCGGAGCGAGCCTGCCTCCGAGCCGCATCAGCATCGCGTCACCGGCCGTCGTGAGCTCCGCATCCGACCACGCGGTCGCCGCGGCGATGCAGGCGAGATCCGCGCAGTCGCGCGCGGTGCCGAGTCGCTCCGCGCGCGTCCGCTCCATGGCTGCGAGCGTCGCGTCCTCGCGCAGCTCGGTCATCGTGGCGGCGTCGGCGTGCAGCTCGGCTGAGAAGGGGAACGCCTTGTCCTCGAGCGTCGAGCCGCTCTTCGCGAAGGCGAAGCCGCGATCGATCGTCTCCTCGGGGAAGACGCCGCACTTCGACGGATCGAGCGTCGGCAGCGGCGCCAGCGTGTCCTCTTCGTCCTCGGTATCGGTCGCTGCGTCGGAGCCCCCTTCTCGTCCGAGAGCCGCGTCCGTCGAACCGCGACACCCGACGCCTGCTGCGAACGAGAGGCACGCAGCGAGCAGCCACTTCGACATCGCGAGAACGTAGGGCGGACGCTGCGGGCGCACAAAACGACGCATCCCCTTCTCTCCGGCAGTGACCGGAGAGCGGAGGGACGAGTCACGCCACCGCGTCATCGCGGAACAGCCTCGCTCTCCTTCGGTCGCGCGCGGCTACGCGGAGCTCAGTTGATGGTCGGATCGGGGACGTGGACCGCCGGCTCGGCCGGCGTGGTCTCGCGGGCGACGTGACGCTCCACCTCGGCGTCCATCGAGCCTTCGAGCATCTTCTTCCACATCACGAAGTCGGCGCGGAGCGAGTACAGCGGGTGGCCGAACGTCGCGGGGACGTTCCCTTCGACGAAGAAGTGTCCGACCCACGCGCAGCCGTATCCGACGACCGGCGCAAGGAGGATCGGCAGAAGCCTCCGCGTCACGAGGCCCGTCGCAACGAGCGCCATCGCCGCGCTCGTCCCGACGAAGTGGAGACGACGGCTCCCCTTGCTCTGATGGGCGCGAACGTAATGAGGCCAGAATTCTTCGAAGCTCGTGATGCGATCGTCGGCCATGAACGCCCTCCGGAGCGAGGCTCCGAGCCTAGCTCACTTGCAGGTGGTCTGCTGCGACAGCTTCGATTTCTCGGCGCCGATCTGGAACGACCACTTGTGAGCGCCCGGTTTCTTGCACAGCGCGCGGACGACGTTCTCGCGCAGCTGACGCAAGCAGCTCGAGTAGTCCCACTCTCCTCCCTCGGCCTGCGCGCACGCTTCGACGAGCAGCACCTTGCCGTCTCCGTCGTACGCGGTCGTCGTCCCATCGGTGCCGGCGACCGGCTTCGTTCCGGCGAGCGCTGGCGGTCCGACGAGCGCGCTCGCGAGCAGGAGCCCCGTCGCGCTGAGACCGATGCGGATCGGCTTGCGGATCTGCGTACGGATCTTGGTGCGGCTCTTCGTGCGGCTCTTCGTCATGGAAACCCCCGTGGTGGTCGCGACTGGAACGCCTGCAGACGAACGTACCCCCGCGCATCACCATGTGCCCGTCACCCCGAGCACACGATTGACGAGCGTCAGTCCTGACGCAGTCAGTCACCGAGCGCGAAGTCACGAACGACGGCCATGTGCTGCATGTTGACGGCCGCCGAGTCGAGCGCGAGCGCGGGGGCCACCTGTTCGATCGGCGTGAACACGCGCGTGTCGAAGACGAAGCCGTGCTCGAACCAGCTCGATCCGATCCGCACCGGCATCATGTGCCCGAGCAGGTTCGGGCTCGGGAGGACCCAGTCGTAGGGCTTGCTGCGCGGTGAGCTCGTCTTGTTGTTCCACGCTTGATCGACCGCGTACGGCGGCGCGATCGAGACGCGCGACGAGAGCGTGAAGAGCGCGAGCTCCGTCTCCACGGCGGTGTTCAGATCGCCGCCGATCACGAGATAGTCGGTCGCCGGCACCTTCGCCGCGATGTACGCGATGAGGTTCCGCGCCTCGGTGTCGCGCTCGAGCGAGCCCGCCGTACGGAAGTGGACGCTCACGGCCCAGAGGTCGATCGGACCCGGAACGTCGATGCGCGCCCACACGAAGTCGCGATCGGTGGCATCGGGATCGTCCCACTCGCCCTGCTCGAGGATCGGGTACCGGCTGACGATGCCGTTCGGGATGCTGCCAGGGGAGATCTCGAGCGCCGTCTGGAACTCCGTTCCGAACGCGACGTCGACGAGGGCGCGGACACCGCCTGCGTACTTGAGCTCTTGCACGAGCGCGATGTCCGGCTTCATCGCCTGGAAGATGCGAATGCCGGGATCCTGGTACGTCGGCGACGATCCGCTCGTCGTGTTCGCGGCCATGATGCGTACGCGCGTCGCGCTGCAGCTCGCCGACCCATCGGCTGCATCCGGTACGACTTCGGTGTCGGTCGCCGCGTCCGTGGCCGGGAGCGCGCACAGCGTCGCCGTCCACGCCGTGTCCGGCGGTGCGGTGTCGCGTGTGTCGGTCGCGTCGTAGGCATCGTCGGCGCCCGTGTCGTCGACCGTGCCGGTGTCGACCACCGTCGCATCGGGCGCCGCGTCGATGTCCGTTCCGTCGGCTACGCCGTCGGACACTGCGCCGTCGAGGCCGACGTCGACCTCCGTCGCACCGTCCTCGCCGACTTCCATCGTCCCGTCCGTGAACGAGGAGTCGACCGTCGCGTCGACCGTCGCGTCGACCGCCGCATCGTCGCCGACGACGGGGTTGATCTTCGAGCCGCACGCCGCGACCATCCAGGGCAGGAGGAAGACCACGGCGTGACGCGCGCGCATGTTCGACGGGATGCGCCCAAGCATAGCTGCATCGGAACCGTGCGCATGGTCGCGGCGCGACGAACAGCGTCGCGAGGCTTCTGATGCCGACTCGAGCGCCGACACCACGGGAGCCACTCCATGAGCGAAGACGACGTCGTCACGGAACAAGAGCGGTTCGCGCAGACGATCCTCGAAAAGGTGGGACCGACCGAGGCGTTGTTGATGGCGATGCGGCTCGTGCTCCTCGTCGGGCAGAAGAACCCGGACGACCCGGAGGTGATCGCCGCGGCGAAGCAGGCGATCGCCGCGATCAAGACGGTGGGCGAACGAACCGGGGCCATGCCGCGCGCGGGGAGCGCGTAAGGAGCGACCGATGAGCGACAGCGATCAGCCCGCCCCCGCCTTCGAGGTCTGGTCGCTCCCAGTCGTCAGTCGTCAGTCGTCAGTCGTCAGTCGTCAGTCGTCAGTCGTCCGAGACGCGATGCGACGCGACGAGACGAGACGAGACGAGACGACGCGACGCGACGCGACGCGACGAGACCGTCGATGGGTCGATGGGTCGATCGGTCGATGAAGACCGAGACGAGACGGGGCAGGCTGCCTTTTCTCGTCTCGTCTCGGGCTGACGACTGAAGACTGAAGACTGACGACCTCTCGTCTCGGCCATCGACCGATCGACCGATCGACCGATCGACCGATCGACCCATCGACCCATCGACCCATCGACGACGTCGAGCTGGACGCGCTCACGGTGAAGCCTGTCGACGGTCGGAACCGCTGACGCGAGCGGCACGATCTCGGAGAGCGCTCCGCAGAGATCGATGACGTGCCCGCTCGGCCGACCTCCGGACGAGCACGTCCGCGGCGACCAGCGCGTCCGGGGTGCTATGGCACAGGGCGCCCCGACGGCACCGGGCCGCGCTTGCGTGGAGGCAGGAACCTCGTGAATTCGTGCGTCTTTAGCGGGCTCTTGCCTTCCTGTTGGTCCGAGCTACGTTGTCTCCCGCTCACGAACGTCACTGGCACTTCGGCAACGCACGCTGCTCTCTTCTCTGGGATCGCGGACGAGTCGGGCTCCTGACGACGCATGTGGCCGGTAGGGCATCTGCCCCACCGCGTTTCGCCCGGATGATCGGCTCGTTCGGTCGGGGCGTAACTAGAGCGCGAGTCCGCGCTTTTCGAGCCGAGAAGAGAAATTCAGCTGATGAGCACGCGTCTTTACGTCGGAAACCTCTCGTTCAACACCACGAAGCTCGGCCTGCAGGAGGCCTTCTCGCAGAACGGCCGCGAGGTGACCGACGTCCACGTCGTCACCGATCGCGAGACCGGTCAGTCGCGTGGCTTCGGCTTCGTGACCTTCGCGACGCCCCAGCAGGCGCGTGAAGCCATCGCGGAGATGAACGGCGCCGTCCTCGACGGTCGTCCGCTCCGCGTCAACGAGGCCGAGGAGCGCCCCGCCCGTGGCGGCGGCGGCGGCGGCGGCGGCGGCTTCGGCGGCGGCGGCAGTGGTGGTGGTGGTGGCGGCTACGGTGGTGGCGGCGGCGGCGGTGGCGGCGGCGGCGGTGGCCGCGGCGGCGGCGGCGATCGTCGCGGCGGCG
>JBKJQC010000217.1:0-11055 GCA_046593995.1 Polyangiales bacterium | reverse complement strand
CGCCCCACTTCGGCGCGACACCTCGATGCGGGACGGGGAGCGGCGACCCGGAGCGGGCCATCACGCAGCCGACGCGAGATCGACGGGATCAGGACTGGCGAGAGCGAGCGTTAACATGCGGCCGCGATGTTCTGGTACAAGATGGACGAGGTCGCCGGCGACGTCGGCAAGTGGCGCTTCGCGCTCGGCGGGATCTTCGACGGCGCCTTCCACGCCACGCTGAAGGACGGAAACGACTTCAAGGTGATGGAGCACGCGCTGTGTGTCGGTCTGCGCGGATCGGCCTTCTGCGGCGCCTTCGGGTACCACAACATCAAGCTGGAAAAGACGCTATGACGGCCTTCCCCTCATTGCGTTCTCCCTCGCGCCCGGAGCAGGGCTCGCCGTGAATGCTCGCAGACTTGCCATCATCATCGCGCCAATCGCCGCTGCGATCGTCTACGCGTGCATCCAGTCCTGCGGCGCCCAGGTCGAGCCCGGGGGGGGGGGTGCGTCCGGCTCCGACGATGCGCGGGCAGAAGAAGCGAGCTCCGGAGAGAATGGCAGCGCGGACGAAACGGTTCCAGACGCGAGCGTTCCGAGCGACGCGCAGACGTCCGAGGTCGCAACAGATTCGTCGGCGACGGAAACGTCGTTGCTCGACTCCGGCGAGTACTGCCCGAGCCCTCTGTCGCCGCCGCGCATTGACGGTTGCCCATGCAGTCCCGGCTCCAACGCCCAGCAGACCTGCAGCCCACTCACGGTCGGCAAGGTCTGCGATTACCGCATCCAGTGCCCCAACCACTACGGAGAGCGATTCATTTGCCAGAAGGGCCTCACCGAGCCGAAGGGAGACGTCGGGTCGACGGTCGTCTACCAGTGGGCAAGCAAAGGAATCATCCCCTGCGACCCGGACGCGGCAGACTACGTTCAGCCGCCGGATGCGCAAGGCGAAACGAGGCCGTAGCCCCAGTCGCGACTATCTCGAGCGATGCTTAGCATCACGCGCGCTCGATGTCGTATTCAACGACGATCCAATTCCAATCACGCCGAGCAGTAGAGAGAATAATCCATGATCCGCATCTCCACCCTGAGCCGCGAACTCGCGGCGCTGGCCGTCATCGCCGGCGTCGTCCTGCTGGGGGCAGATCGCGCTCCTGCAGCGCAGTCACCCTCGCAGCAGTCACCCTCTCAGGGCTCTGCCGAACCCACGAAGCCGGAGCCCGAGCCGCCGAGCCCTTCGGCTACCTCAAGCGTGCCGGGCTGCGTGAAGGCAGCCTACGCGCGTTTCGATGGGCAGATTCCCGCGATTGCGCTGGCGCACATGGACGACGAAGCGGCGTATCGGCAGGCGTACGCGCAGAAGAAACTCGAGATGGTCGGACGCGACGCGCTTGCCGCAGCGTGCGGGAACGATACCAAGCCGTGAATGGTTGAAGCGGCCACGCGGCGAAGGCTCGCAGAGTCGCGACTCGCAGAGTCGCGATCTTCGTCGCTCCACTCGCCGCCGCGACCGCGGGCGTCGAATCGTCCGCGTGCATCCTCGGAGACCGCTGACCGCTGAGCGTAGTTGTGACGCCGGGGCCTCCGATGGAGTCGGCCCCGATTCGGTGCCGACGCTTGACGCGGTAGCGAGCGATGAGCCGAGCGTCGTGGACGCTGACGCAGAAGGGAAGTCCTACGTGCCCGTGCCCGTCGACACCTTGCGATGGCAACCAAGCCGATGGCTCCGTCGGGCGCAGCGGCGGGGTCAGCGGTGGGCAGTCGGCAGTCGCCCCCTGTGTCAGATCTGAGGGCAGCTCCGCGCCCGCGCCCGATCGACCCGCCGCCGAGAAATCCAGTGACGGGACCGGTGCGCACGTAGGCACGTACCCGCGCCTTCGCGCGCTCTGCGCCATTTCAGGTCGGTCTCGCTCTTCCTCGGGTCTCGGACCCTAGACCCTAGAGACCCTAGACCCTAGAGACCCTAGACCCGACTCAGTAGCCGTAGTTGTACGCGTCCTCGATCGACTTGTTCGCCGCCCCCTTCGCCGGTGCGGCGGGCTTCGGCATCGGTGCGCCGGCGGCCGGAGGAGGCGCCTTCGCGACGTCGTCGTACTTCTTCTTCGCGGCGTTCACGTCGGTCTGCTGCTGGTCGACGTCCTTCACCACGCCTCCCATGACGGTCGGTGCGGGTGCAGGGCCGCCGGTGTACGGGTTCTTGGTGACGGTCCACTTCGTCTTCTGCGCGGCGAGCTTCGTGTCCTGCGCGGCGAGCACCTGCGAGGCTTCCTTCGCCTTCCCCTGCTCGAACAGCTTGTTCGCCTGGATCAGCGCGGCGGCCGTCTCGCTCCGCTTCACGCGCGCCTCGACGACGGGATCGACCTCGGAGCCGTCCATGCCGACGGCGACGGCGAGCGTGCCGGTGCTCTTCGAGGCGACCGGCGCGCCGACGTCGCGATAGCTGACCTCGACGTCGGCCACTTCGGCCTTGTCGTCGTTCGGCTTGAGGGCGACCTTCACCAGCACCGTCTTGCGCTCGTTGCGCGTGAACTGACCGAGCGGCACGCGCACGGTCACGCCCTCCGACGGCGAGCCTTCGACGCGGTGTGCGCGATCGAGCACCGAGACGAGCTCGACGCCCGGCGCGAGGCGGATCACGGCCTCCGCGGTGGTCGCGATGACGGCGGCCATCGCGCTCGCCTGCGCCTCGAAGATCGGCGGGAGCGCGGCCTCGGTCGGCGCGTAGTAGTGCTGCCCGTTCGACTCGCGCGACAACGCGACGAGCGGCTTCGGGTCGTACTCGAGGCCGACGCCGATGGTGGTGATGCTGACGTCGCTCTTCTGCGCGTCGCGCGCGAGCAGCTCGAAGCCGGGGAGCTCTTTGATCCCGAGGTTCGCCTCGCCGTCGCTCAGCAGGAGGATGCGGCGCGCGTGATCGGGCGAGGTGCCGACCTTTCCGAGCGCGGTCGAGAGCCCGCACGACATGCAGGTGTTGCCGCCGAGGCCGAGCTTCTTCACGAGCGCGGCCACCATTGGACGCGACGTCGCGTCGAGCACCGTCGGCTCGACGATCGTCTCGGCGCTGTCCGCGAAGGCGACGACGGAGACCTTGTCGCCGTCGCGGAGGCGGTCGATCGCGCCGAGCGCGGCGGTGATCGCGTTCTGCAGTCGCCCGCCCTTCATCGAGCCCGAGTGGTCGATGACGAGTGACATGTGCACCGGCATGGTGAGCTTGGGCGCGACGTCGGCCCCCTTCAGCTCGAGCATCACGTAGGTCTCGGTCTTCGCGCCGGCCGCGATCTGTTTGTGCAGGAGCCGCCCCTCGACGCCGATGGTGGTGCCGGAGGTGAACTGCGTCGGATCGACGACGACCGGCGTGGCGGACTTCGCGTGCTGCACGATCGAGGCGCTGCCGGCCGTCTGCGACGAGGTCGCCTTGGGAGGCGAGAGGACGAACGCGCCGATGCCGAGGAGCAACGCGCCGACGATGCCACCGAGGACGAGGGGCTTGCGCGAGTGCGGTGCCTCGATCGAGGCGGCGCGCGCGTCCGTCGGGCGGTTCCGGTCGATGATCGCCGTGTCGACCGCGACTGCGCGCTGCGCCGGCGTCGGCATCCCCACCGGAATCGCGGGACTCGCGTGCGACTCGGTCATCGAGATGGTGCGCTGTGTGTTCGGGGGGGCAGCGTCGCCGTCGCGCGTCATCGGCAGCGTCGCGGGCTCTCGTTCGGGGATGCGAGCGCGCTTCTGCGAGGGGAGTGACTCGACCGGGGGCCGGGCCTCGCCGAGCACCGCCGCCAACGACTCGAAGGCCGAATCCGCATCGAGGAAGCGCAGATCGGGCTGGCGCTTCAGACAGCGGGAGAACCACGCGTCGAACCCGTCGGGGAGGGGCACCGGCAGATCACGGCTCGAAGGCGGCACGAGATCCGCGAGGCAGGTCTCGTACATGATCGTCGCAGGCGTCGCGCTGCCGTCGGCCGCGCTCTTCCAGTAGCTCCGTCCCGTGAGCAGCTCGAACGCAATCAACGCGAGGGCCCAGACGTCCGTCGCGGGGGTGACCTTGCCCGCCTCGTACTGCTCGGGCGCCATGTAGAAGGGCGTGCCGATCGCGGCCGTCTTGCCGGTCTTCGCCTCCGCGAGCACCTTGGCGATGCCGAAGTCGAGCACTTTCACGACGTACGCGTGGCCGGTCGCGAGGGACGTGCGCGGCGTCGAGAGGAAGACGTTCGCAGGCTTCAGATCGCGATGCACGATGCCCTGTCGGTGCGCCATGCCGAGCGCGTGACAAAGCTGCTGGAACAGGTAGCGGACCTCACCGGCCGGACGCGGTCCGCGCTGTGCGAGGTAGATGTCGAGCGGCAGTCCGTCGAGGAGCTCCATCGCCATCCACGGGAGACCGGTCGGCTCGTCGACGCCCGCGCCGACGACCTGCACCACGTGATCGCTCTCGATGCGCGCGCCGATCCGCGCCTCTTGCTCGAAGCGCTCGCACAGACGCGCGTCCTTCACGAGCTCGCGCTGCATCACCTTCAGCGCGCGCAGGATGCCGGTGCTCTTCTGCTCGGCGACGTACACCGCGCCCATGCCCCCGACGCGGAGCGCGCGCGTGATGCGGTACTCGCCCGCGATGATCTGCCCGATGGGGAGCCCCGTCCCGATCTCCTGCGTCATGGTGTCCCCTTCGACGGACGAGGTTCCGGGACGATCTAGTCCTTGTCGAGCAGCCGGCCGCGACCAGTGTACGAAAATGAAGGCTTGACGGCGCCCATGTAGTCAAATAGAGCTGCGCCTCGCCTCGCGGATTCCCGCGACGAGAACAGGGGTAGGCAGATGACTTCGATTCGCGCGTTCGCTGGTGTTTTCGCGGTGGTGCTGACGGGATTCGGCTGCGCGGCGAGCGCCGAAGTGGTCGACGAGCCGGGCGCGAGCACCGAGAGCGCGGCGCGTCGCGACTGTTCCACGGTGAGGTGCGCCCAGCCGCTCTGCAGCGACACCCAGCACTTGGAGCAGAACACCTGTTGCCCGGTGTGCGTCGACAACGGCAACTCCGGCGCGAAGTGCGCGACGATCATGTGCGCCGCCGTCGCGTGCGCCGAGGGTGAGCAGCGCGTGACGTCGCCCGGCGACTGCTGCGGTCACTGCGTCAAGACGCCGACGGTCGCCGAGTGCATCGCGGATCTCGATTGCCCGAGCTACGCCTGCATCGCGTGCCCGTGCCCGACGTCCGAGTGCATCGGCCGCAAGTGCGTGACCAAGACTGCGGACGCGTCGACCTGCGGGACGCCCTGAGCGTCGGTTGACGAACTCTCGGGGATCGCGTTCGCGCGATCCCCGCGTTCGTTTTTGTCACTGCTTTGCGGGAGGCTCGTAGCCGAATTCGGCGAGCTTGCGCTCGTCGCTCGCCCACTGCTCTTCGACGCGCACGTAGAGCCCGAGGTGGATGCGGCGGCCGAGGAGCTCTTCGATCGCTTTGCGCGCGCCGATCCCGATGTGCTTGATCCGGTCGCCGCTCGCGCCGATCAGGATCTTCCGCTGCGCGTCTTTGTCGACGTGCACCGTCGCCTCGATGCGCGTGATGCTCTTCGCGTTGGCCGGCTCTTCCCACGCGTCGATGGTGACGGCGATGGCGTAGGGGATCTCGTCGCGCGTCTGCAGGATGACCTGCTCGCGGACGCACTCGGCTGCGAGGAAGCGCTCGGGGCGATCGGTGATCTCGTCCTCGGGGAAGAGGAAGGGGCCGACCGGCAGCTTGTCCGCGATCTCGTCGAGGAGGCGATCGAGCCCGCTGCTCGCGCCTTTGCCGCCTTTCGCCGCCATGATCGGCACGAAGGCCGCGAAGGGGTGGAGCTTGCCGTAGGACTCGAGGAGATCGAGGAGGAGCGTCTTGTCCTTGGCGCGATCGACCTTGTTGATCACGAGGATGACCGGCGTGCTCGCGGGGTCTCCTTCGCCCCCGCTCGACTGGATGGTGCCGAGGACGCGCTCGAGCGTCTCGTCCTTGTCGACGGAGGGCTTGCTGCCGTCGCCGCGGCGCGCGGTGAGGCGCTCGGGGAACTCGGTCACGTAGACGATGACGTCCGCGCTGCGCGCCGCTTCCTCGGCCCACGCGTTCATCTGCGTGCCGAGCTTGTTCCGCGCCTCGTGCAATCCGGGCGTGTCGAGGAATACGAGTTGCGCGTCGTCCTTGTCGGGATCCTCGGCCTTCTTGGTGAGGACGCCGAGGATGCGGTCGCGCGTGGTCTGCGGCTTCGGCGTCGCGATGGAGAGGCGGAACCCGATGAGCGCGTTGACCAGCGTCGACTTGCCGACGTTGGGGCGGCCGACGATGGCCACCGTTCCGCAGCGGGTCTTCCGCTCTTCCTTCTTCTTCCCGCCGCCGCCCGACCGCTTGGGGCCTGCGTGGTGCGAGCTCCCGAGCTTCGGCTGGGCGGCTTTCTTCGCGCTGGCCATTCGGCCTCGCTCTAGACCAGAGCGCGCCAGGCGGCGAGCGAGAGTCGCCGGCAGCCGAGCCGATCGAGGAGGGGAGGGTCCTTTTCGACGGCGCGCCGCACGCGCACGAGCGCCGGCAGGTAGACCCGCTCGCGCGCGACGCCGTAGACGACGTCGGCACCGCGAGGATGCGCGCCGCGCATGACGCGCGACGTGATCGCGAGCGCGTCCTCGACGCCGAGCTCGTGCTCTCCCATCGCACGCAGCGCCCGTACGACCTCGACGAACGTCGCTCCCGCGACGACGAGCCGAGCAGCGCGATGGCGCGCAGCGAGCGAACGGCGCCGCGAAGACGAGAGCAATCCCGCGCGCTCTTCGAGGAAGAGCGCGCGCCCTTCTTCGTCCTCGCTCGCGAGCGCCGACCCGAGCGTGTTGATGCCTGGTGCGACGCTGCGCCCGCGCTCGCGTGGCAACACGTGACCTTCGATCTCGTGGAGGACGACGCGCTCGGTCTCCGGAAGGCTGATGCGACGTCCGGCCGCGACGATGACGATGCCGTCGCCCGCGGCTGCGAGCGATCCCACGCGGTCCCGCACGAGCACGCGCACCGGCAACGCGAGCTCCGAGAGCCGCGCGCGCATCCGCGACAGGAGGGACCGCGGATCCCCGTCGTCGTCGGTGCGGATCGTCTCGTCGCCCGAGCTCACGGGCTCGACGAGCCACCGTGCGACCATCGCGTCGGCCTCACGCACGTCTTCCTCCGTGTCGAACCCGAACCGCACATCGGCGGCGGCGCAGACCTCGCCGGTGAACGCTGCGTCGACGA
The DNA here is from genome assembly GCA_046593995.1 of Polyangiales bacterium. Classification (GTDB taxonomy): domain Bacteria; phylum Myxococcota_A; class Polyangia; order Polyangiales; family JADJMO01; genus JALHOE01. The sequence continues at coordinate 3,836 of JBKJQC010000217.1, read as the reverse complement.
GCGCGAGCTCCGCGCGGAGCTCGAGGAGGCGTGCGTGATACACATCGAGCCACCCGCTCCGCGCTATCTCGGGCGCCGCGGACGAGAGCGCCGCCGCAGTGGTGACGCACGCGAGCTCGACGCCGCGCCGGATGTCGGCGAGCGCCTTGCGCTCGAGCGAGGGCGGAGTCCAGCGCGGCGAGGCCTCGTCCCCGCGCTTCCAGGCGGAGACGAGCCGGGCCTGCTCCGCTGCGAGCTCGCGCGGTGTGACGGCTGCGAGGATCGGAAACCGAGACGCCGCCGTTCGGATCAGCGCGTCGAGCGTGCGCGTGTGCGCGAGCAGTGCCGCCCCCCCGATCGAAAGGAACGCCGCGGGGACGCGGTCAGCCGGAGTCGTCGGCATCGTCGCCAGTATCGGTCGCGCCGGTGTCGATCGTGCCGGCGTCGGTCGTGCCCGACTCGACGGGCGCCGTGTCGGTCGACCCGCCGGTGTCGCTGCCGGTGCCCGCGCCGCCGTCCGGCGCGCAGGTGTACTGCACGGGTTGGCATCTGCCTGGCGCGAGGATCTCGTCCGGGCCCTCGTCGTCGGGGTTACGACGGCGGACGCACTTGCACGTGAGCGGCTGTTTGCACTGCTCGTCGTACTCGCAGAGTTGGCCGGTCGTCGCGAGCGGGACCCGCGTCGAGCAGCCGACGCTTCCCGAGGGGAGCGAGCCGGCCAGGAAGAGAAGCAAGAACGCGCGCCCTGTCATCGACCCCTCGGATGTGCTTCGGCGTGCGCCCGTCGCACGTGATCACGCGCGACGTGCGTGTAGATCTCGGTGGTGGCGATGCTCGCATGTCCGAGCATCGTCTGCACGGCTCGGAGATCGGCTCCGCGCGCCACGAGGTGCGTCGCGAAGGAGTGCCGCAGCTTGTGCGGCGAGATCTTCTTGGTGATCCCGGACTTCAAGAGGTACCCGCGCAGGATCTTCCAGAATGCCATGCGCGTCAGCCCCCCACCGCGAGGCGAGACGAAGATGACGTCGGTCCGGTCTCGCCCGGTCAGCTTTTCGAGCGTGCCCGCGCGCACCTCGTCGAGGTAGCGCTTCACGAGCGCGATGGCGACGTCCGCGACCGGCACGATGCGCCGCTTCGATCCCTTCCCGAGCGGCGTGACGGTCCCGCGCGACAGGTCGACCTCGCCGATGCGCAGCGACACGAGCTCGGTCACGCGCAGACCCGCTGCGTACATCAGCATGATCATCGCCGCGTCACGGAGACCACGCGGCGTCGATCGATTGGGCGCAGCCAACAGCGCATCGATCTCCGGGACGGTGAGGAACACCGGCAACTTCCGCGACAGCTTGGGCGCATCGATCAACGCCGTCGGATCGTTCTCGAGCGTCCGCTCCCGCACGAGGAAACGGAGGAAGCCGCGGACGGCCGAGAGATGCCGCGCCGACGATCGCGCGCCGAGCCCGTCCTTCGACAGCTTGACGAGGAACGCCGATACGTCGCCGCCGTCGAGCTCCTCGAGCGCACCCTTCCCGCCTCGCTTCGCGAGCGCGCCCTCGGCGTACCCGACGAACTTCTTCAGGTCGGCCGAGTACGCCTCGAGCGTATTGACGGCGAGCCCACGCTCGACCCTGAGGTGGTCCAGATAGGCGTCGACTTGGAGGGAGAGATCCACTTCGGGGAGAACGATCGCGCCTATCGCCCTTCGAGGCAAATTCTGCCATTCACCGTGGTCGAGAGATCGGGCACGGCCACGGCCACGGCGCCGGGGGGTCGTGTCCCGATCTCGGAGGGCGATGAAGAGGCAGACGCTTGCGCGAGGCGAGCAACGCCACCGCTTGCGGGCCGTTGCCAGCATCCGTATCACCGCATTCCCCCGAACCCACGAGCGAGGAACGAGAGAACCATGAGCCTTCACCTCGGCAGTATCGCCCCCGACTTCACGCAGGACTCCACCGAAGGGCCGATCGAGTTCCACGGGTGGATCGGCAACCAGTGGTGCGTGCTCTTCTCGCACCCGAAGGACTTCACGCCGGTCTGCACGACGGAGCTCGGGTACGTCGCGACGATCAAGCCGGAGTTCGAGAAGCGCAACGCGAAGATCATCGCCCTCAGCGTCGATCCGGTCGACTCGCACAAGAGCTGGGTCGGCGACATCCAGGAGACGCAGGGGTCAGCGGTCAACTTCCCGATCCTCGCGGACCACGACCGCAAGGTCTCGAAGCTCTACGACATGATCCATCCCGAAGCGAACGACACGCTCACCGTGCGCTCGGTGTTCGTGATCGATCCGAACAAGAAGATCCGCCTGATGATCACGTACCCGGCCAGCACCGGGCGCAACTTCGAGGAGATCCTCCGGGTCATCGACTCGCTGCAGCTCACCGACAGCCACTCGGTCGCGACGCCGGCGAACTGGAAGGACGGACAGGATTGCGTGATCGTCCCGTCGCTCCAGGATCCCGAGGTCATGAAGCAGAAGTTCCCGAAGGGCTGGACGCAGCTCAAGCCGTATCTGCGGATGACGCCGCAGCCGAACAAGTGATGGCGCGCTGACCGGCAGCGGATCGCGAGGCCGGGCTCCATGGCGGCGCTCGGCTTCAGCCATTTTTTGTGGGGTTCGACGTGTGGGGCGCCTACCGTTCTGCTAGACCCCCCGGCATGCGCTTCCCTCGCCTCGCATGTTCTCTCCTCGCGCTCGCGCTGTTCGGTTGCTCCTCGACGGAGACTGGCGCCGACGGCCTCGGCGGCACGACGGACGACGCCTCGGTCGGCGGTGACGACGCGACCAACGGTGGCGACGGCGGCGGTACCCCGGTCGAGACGGGGAACGGCATCGGGATCGACGGGAGCGTCCCCAACCCGACCAACGACGCGCCGATCGGAGATGCGTGCATCGGTGTGCAGTCCGAGGGGAAGCAGATCCCGCTCGACCTCTACGTGATGTTCGACCAGTCGGGCTCCATGCTCGAGCGGACGGGCGGCGGCGGAAGCCCGACGAAGTGGGACGCAGTGAAGGCCGCGATGAAGACGTTCCTCGCCGACCCCGCGTCGAACGGGATCGGCGTGGGCATCCAGTTCTTCCCGCTGAACCCGATGAACGTGCCGATCAACTGCACGAGCGAGGCGGCGTGCAACGGCTACGGCCCCTGCACGACGACCAAGGCGTGCGAGGCCGAGAGCATCGCCGCGAAGCAGGTCATCAACTGCTGGCAGGACAGCGACTGCGCGAGCGGCACCGGCTGCAAGGACGTCGGGAGCTGCAGCAACAACCCGGCCGCGGGCTGCTTCAGCAACGCGAACTGCCTCGCGCCCGGCAAGTGCAACGTCCCGACGACCTGCCAGATGCGGCAGTGCAAGATCGACGATTACGCGACGCCCGAGGTCACGATCGCGCCGCTCCCCGGCGTGCAGACGTCGATCGTCGCCGCTCTCGACAAGCATATGCCGCTCGGCAACACGCCGACGAGCGCCGCGCTCAGCGGAGCGCTCAAGCAGGCGAGCCAGTTCGCTGCCGCGAACCCGACGCACGTCGTGGTGGTGCTCCTGGTCACCGACGGCGAGCCGACCGACTGCATGCCGCTCGACGTCACCAAGATCGCGGCGCTCGCGACCACCGGCGCGAACGCCACCCCGAGCGTGAAGACGTACGTCATCGGCGTGGTGGGGAAGGGCGAGGCCAATCTCGCGATGAACCTGCACACGATCTCGAAGGCCGGCAACGGCAAGGACGCGTTCATCGTCAGCACGGCCAGCGACGTGACCAAGGACTTCACCGCCGCGCTCAACGCGATCCGCGGCACCGCGCTCGCGTGCGAGTACGAGCTCCCCGCGAACCTCGGCGCCGACTACTTCAAGGT
>JBKJQC010000153.1:0-5713 GCA_046593995.1 Polyangiales bacterium | reverse complement strand
TACTGCACGGACTTCTGCAGCGGGCTGATCGCGCCTTCGGCGTCGTTCGCTTCGAGCCTGATCAGTCCGAGCTGGAGCTGCGCGTCGACGAGATCGGGGCGCAGCTTCGCGGCGCTCTCGAACCACTTGGCGGCCGCGAGGCGCTCGTTCGCTTTCTGGAGGATGATCGCGCGGAGCAGGTGCGCCTCGGCGTTCATCGGGGCGCGCGGCGGCGAGGCCTTCGCGGGTTGCCCCTTCTCTTTCTCTTCCTGCGTCTGCTGGCCATCGAGGATTGCCGAGAGGACGTAGGTCGCGAGATCGACGCGACCGCGGCGATAATGATCGCGTGCGGTGAGCACCATCGCGGGCTCGTACTTCGCCTCGATGGTGAGCGCGTTCTGCGCGAGCAGCTGCGCGCCGGCGCTGTCGCCCTGGAGCGACTTCACCTCGCCGAGCGCCACCATCACGCCGAGCGCCTTCGGGTTCTTCGCCTGCTGATCGTTGAGGAACGCCTCGGCCTCGGTGCGCGATCCCTGTCGATAGAGGAGGAACCCGTAGGCCGCGATGGCAGCGTCGTAGTTGGGGTTCAGCTTGTACGCGTTGCGATACGACTCGAGCGCGTCCGCGTTCTTCCCCATTCGCTCGAACGTCACGCCGAGCGCGTAGTGCGCCTCGTACGCCTTCGGCTCGGAGGAGATCGCTTCCTGGAAGTGCTTCGCCGCAGCCGGGAGATCGCCCGCGTTGAACGCGGCGACGCCTTGGTCGTACGCGGTGCGTGCGCCCCCCGTGAGCTTCGACGCGTCACCCGGCGCCGGCGGGGGAGGGGGCGCCTCCGCCGTGACGTTCGGGTTCGTCGTCGGCGCTGCCGTCTCGGTCGGGCCTTCCGTCGGCGCGGCGGACGCGGCGGCCTTCGGCGTCTTCGCGGGCTTGCGATCGCCGCCGCATGCGAGGAGCGGGAGCGCGATCATCGCCGCGATCGGATAGTAGAGCGCGCGCATCTTCATGTCGCTCATCACTCCGCCTTCGCGGTGGCCCCGGCGCCGACGGCCGGACCGATCGGGTGATCGACGGTCGGCAGCGGCGCGCTCACGGCGCCCGGTCGCTTCCCCTTGAACAAATACGGGTGGTACTTGAACCCGGGGAAGTCCTTCTCGACCGTCGCGAGGTACCCACCGATCTTGTCGGCCGCGATCTGGTCCTCGTAGTAGGCGAGGCGCTGGACGGCGCGCGTGATCCAGGGGTCCTTCGCGTTGAACTGCTTGCCGCGGAGGTACCCGCGCGCGTAGCGGTCCATCATCTCGGGCTCGAGGACCGCGTAGTACTGCGCACGCTTCTCGATCCACGCCTTGGTCGTGTTGGCGCGAATCTGATCGATCTTCTCGAGCAGCCCCTGCGCCGTCGCCTGGTCTTCCGGAGTCGACTTTTCGTTGTCGAGGATCTTCTGCGCCTTCTTCTCGAGGTCGTCGATCTTCTTCTTGTCGGCGGGGTCGAGGACCTCGACCTTCGAGCGGGCGAGCGCGCCGCGCATCACGTCGTTGACCGAGCCCTCACGCGCGTAGACGACCGGCGTCCACTTCGGCGAGAGGTAGATCTTGACGATCTTCTCGAGCTCCTCGAGGTAGCCGCGCCGCTTCTTGTCGTCGGACTCGAGCAAGGCGACGACCTTCTTCGCGTCCCCCTCGTACTTCACGCGCGGCGGCTGGCCGGGGACCGAGTCCCACTCCTTCTGGATCTTCTCGTCGATGAAGAAGTACGCGGCTTCGGCGCCGAAGTCGGACTCGCGCGACGACTTCGCGTTGGGGTTGCCCGCGGAGTAGCTCGCGAACGCGTCCATCGTCTTCTTGTACCAATCGCGGAACGACCCATCGCCCGCGTCCTTGCGGATGACGGACATGTCGTAGGCGACGTCGACCACGTACTTCGCCGCAGGTCCCTGCGCCTTGTACTGCGTGTAGTAGCCGTCGAGCGCCGTGATCGCGCGGCCACGCTGGGCCGGATCCTTCGGGTTCGTCTTCCACTGCTTGTACTCGAACTCGGCGATGATGAAGTCGAGCTCCGCCTTCTCCGCCGCGGTCGGGCTGAAGGTCATGAACCGCTTCTTCGCGTCGAGCATCTTGTCGCGGTTGCCCAGGTTCGCCTGGAGCACCACCGCGTTGAACGCTGCGTCGCGACGCTCGCCCTGATCGAGGAGCGTGCGGTTCGCGACCTCGTCGTAGTGCTTCGCGGCGTTCTGGTAGTCGAACGCCTGCAGGTACGTGCGACCGAGCTCGCCGAGCGCCTTCTTCGTGTAGTCGAGGCGCGTCTTGAACTGATCGGGATCCTTCTTGATCCCTTTCTTCGCGTCGCCGTCGCGGTACGCGATGAGGTCGTCTTCCTTGCCGTACTTGTCGAGGAAGTACCGATAGACCTCGGCGGCCTTCTTGTACTCGTTGACCTGCTTGTAACAGTACGCGGCGTTGATCGCGGCGCGCGGCGCCTGCGGCTTCGACGGGGCGATCTTGAGCGCGGCCTCGTACTTCGCGGCGGCCTCGCGGTACTTCGCGGCGCGGATCTTCGGGTCGGTCTCCTTCTCGGCGGCCGCGTACGCGTCGTCGGCCTCCTTGAAGAGCGCCTCGATGTTCGTCGCCTCGGAGAAGGCCTTCTCCTTGATCTTCTGCTCGTCGTTCATCGCGCACGACTTCGGCCCCTTCGTCTCGTTGACGAGGTAGATGGACCGAGACGTGTCGTTCTTCATGTTCGACATGACGACGAGGCGGTACCAGGCCTCGAAGCCGAGCTCGTTCTTGCCGCAGTTCTCGCGCCAGATCTGCTCGTAGCGCGGCGTCGCTTCTTCCCAGCGGCCGTAGCGATAGAGGGTGTCTGCGACGTAGTAGCGGTACTTCGGGGCCGAGCCCTCGACGTCGATGCTCTTCGGCACCTTGGCGATGAAGTCCTCGCGCTCACGCAGCGTCGCGAGCACGGGCTCCGGAACGGGGCGGACCCAGATCCGCTTCTCTTCGCGGTCGCGCGTGGCCTCGGGCAGGCAGTAGTCGCCCGGCTCCCACGTCGGATCCTCGACGACCTCTTGGCCGTAGCCAGGCGCGCAGCCCGACTTCTTGTACTTGTCGAAGCCCTCTTCGGCGTAGCGGTCGTAGACGTCGACGGCGAAGAAGGCCGCGTAGCGCATGTACTTGTCGTCGAGGTTGGAGTCGCGGACCTCGATCGCTGCGTCACGCGCCTCCTTCACGGTCTTCGGATCGAGGTCCTCCCCCTTCGCGTGGGTGATGACGACGATCTTGTGGAGGCTGTCGGCGATCCAGTAGCGCGACTCGTAGGCGTCGGCGGCGTCCGGATCCTGGGCGAGGTACGCGACCCAGCCCTTGTACGCGAGGCGGTACTCCTCACGCGCCTTGTTGAGGTTCTCGATCGACTGCGGCGAGCCGTCCGGGAAGCTCTGGGCCTTCGAGACGTACTGACGACCGAGCGCCGTGTGGCGACCGGCGGCGTTCTTCACGCCCTCGGTCATCAGCGCTTCCGCGGCGCGGATCGCGTCCGGGTTGTTCTTGTTGCACTCGACCCACTTCGAGTCCTTGCCGACGTAGTCGAGGAGCTTGGTCCGCGCGTCGAGCGCCTTGCTCGCGTACTCTTCCTTCTCGGCCGTCCCCGCGTCCGCCTTGAGGGCGAGCATGTCGTAGAGCTGCGCGATCTTCTGCTGGTACTGCGGCGCGTCGGGATCGCAGGGCCACTTCTTGATGATCAGGTCGTAGGTCTTGATCGCGTTGAGCTGCGATTCATCGCTCTCGTACTCGGCGGCGAGCGCCTTGTAGATCTTCGGGGTCCACGCCTTGTCCTGCGGGACGAGCTTCGGATCCTGCACGCGGTCGAGCGCGACCTCGAGCTTCTTCTCGAGATCCTTGCCGGAGAACTGACCGAAGATGTCGTCACGCTCGATGAACGGCTCGTCCGGGCCCGGCCCTTCGAGATCCAGGTACGTCAGCGACGACGCGATGTAGTCGTACGCGTCCCCGCGCATCTGCTCGTCGCCGGACTGACCCTTCTTCGACTTCTCGTCGAAGTAGTCGAGGAGCGCCAGGAATGCCTTCCGCGCGGCGTTGTAGCGCTGCTGCTTGAAGTACGTCCAAGCGACCTTGTACATCGTGAAGACCTTGACGGTCTCGTTGTTCGTCTTGGTCGCGTGCCGATACGCGCTGTGCGCGCGGTTGTAGCGATAGGGGCTCGCGCCGAAGTACCCCTCTTCCTCCGCGGCTTCGTCGCCGCGCGAGTAGTGGTACTCACCGATCCGCCACCACGTCTGCGCGATGAACCGCGGCTCGTCTTCGCCCGGAGGGATCGGCGCGGGGAGCGCGACGCAGTCCTCGGGGTAGGGATCGTTGTAGGTGTCCTCGGTGGCGACCTTCTCCACCGGCTTCGGCGGCGCCTTGCCGGCCTTGGTCGTCGGCTTGGCGGCGGTCTTCTTCTTCTTCGGATCGGGGAGCGTGTAGTGCGTCTCCCGCCACTTGTCCCAGAACCCCTGGTTTTCCGGGACGTTCGTGTGGTCCTGCGGCATCGGGGGGATGCCGTCCTTCCACTTCTCGCGCGCCTTCGCCTCGTTCGGGTCGGACGTCGCGGGGAGCGGGAACTCGTAGTGGTTCGCGCAGACGAGCCCGCGCCACACCCACTGCGACTCGGGGCCGCGGCCGGTGTCGGAGAGGAGCGCGCCGAGGAAGAACTGCACGGCTGCGCGCTGCGAGTACTTCGGGAACCGTCCGATGATGTCGCGGTAGAGCGCCTCGGCGGGCCCGTACGAGGACCGGAGCTTCGTCGTGTACTGGGGATCGCCGGGATCGAGATCGTTCTCGACGGCTTGCTCTTCGTAGAGCGCCGCGAGGCGGAACATCGCGTTCGGCGTGTGCTCGTCGATGTCGGGGTACTTGGCGAGGAACGTCTTCAACCGCTCGATGGTCTCGAGCCGCGCCTTCTTCAGCTCGGCGGTGTCGCGGTCGATGTTCTCCTGCATCTGGGAGAGCCGCGCTTTTCGCTTCTGCTGATAGCGCTGCATCATGATCTGGCCGACCGCTTTCGCGTATCCGCCAGCCGACTTCTTGTAGGCGTCGGCTTCGATCTGCAGCTGCTGGAGCGCGGCCTCTTGCCCCGCACCGATCGGCGGCGCATTCGCCGTCTGCGTCACCGTCGACGCGGGACTCGCCGCCGAGACGGGGGCTGCGCCGAGCAGCGTCGCAGGCCACGGCTGCGTGGCGACGACGACCGGGAGCCCCGGTCCCTTCTGGTTCGTGACGGTGTACTGGTAGAGCGGCTTCCCCGTGACCGGCGGCGGCAGCGGCGCCCCCGACGGCGCAGCGGACGCCTTGCCCTTCGCGGGCGCAGCAGGCTTGGCGGCCGCAGCGGGCTTGGCCGACGCCGCAGGCTTCGCGGCGGGCTTCGCCTGTTGCGACTGTGCGGCACCACCGACGAACGAGCCGGCGAGCACGATCGATATCGCAAAGGCCCCTCGCGCGGAGGAGTGGAGCCGTGAGTGCGTGGAGGGATGCTGGGAAAACGCGCGCTTCATGGTCACTCGAACCCTGCCCCGTCGCCGGTGATCTGCCTCAGCTCGTCGTCGAGCAGACGCTCAGCGTCCTTCATCTCGACCTGACGATCGCGGAGGACCATCTTGCGCACTTCGCGCTCGTTCCACGCCTGACCGATGATGCCGACCTCGGCCCGCATGACGAGCGTCGTGAGCTTGTCCTTCACG